>JAEEQV010000079.1:0-8952 GCA_016285445.1 Bacteroidales bacterium | reverse complement strand
ACATCGAATTCACCCGTGTAAGAGTTGGATGACCAGGCAACTTCAACAGAACTTTTGTTCAACACACGATACCGCAAGCCGTCTTTTACAATATGGATGTAGTTATTAGTAACATCCATATCGCAATCAATTGTAACCGAAGTAAAATTACAATATAAAAAAGCCCAGTCACCAATAGATGTCACACTGCTTGGAATATTTATTGACTTAAGATTGCGACATTCTTCAAAAGCAGAATTTTCTATACTAGTAACGCTGTTGGGAATCGTTACTGATGATAAACCACAACGATAAAACGCTTTATAGCCAATCAAAGTAATGCTATTTGGAATCATTATAGAGGTTATGTCTGGACACCCCCAAAAAGCCATTTCTCCAATCGAAGTGACATTATAATTGATTCCACTGTACGTTACAGACGAAGGAATTACAATATCTCCCCTATACTCAAAACCAGGATTACTTATAACAGTTACCTCATTTTCATTTACAGTATTATAATAAATACCATCAACCTTAAAGTCATACGCCCACACGCTGCTTGCTATAAACAGAGTGAGGAAAAAAGTAAAAAAATTTCTCATAACTAAATTAGTTTATTTTGAAAATCTTCTTTAAACTATCTAAATGACTGTTAAAATACCTCTCTGCTTCTGCCTTATTAAAACATTGAGCAGGTATGCACCACACGGCATAATATTTTCCGTCCTTTTCACATACTTCATAAGGAGTAGTAATGGTTCTAATCTTGCAAATGATCTCATAAAGTTCCTTTGAAATTTCAATTACTATTTTTTCCATTGTAGTAAAAATTTTAAAAGTTAAACAAAATTTATACTGCAAAAATAACTATAACTAATTGATTATCAAAGGAAACCGTGTGTGTAATATCCCTACAGAACTGTCGGCAATTTCCCTACACTTTTTCCTGCAAATTGCGTTGCATTTCGTGTTGCAAATCAGTAAAGAAGTTGTGGTTCAACATTTTGCAAATGCGCGAAAGTTGCTCTATGTCAATGGTGGGGCGGCTAAATATGTCGTAGGCAGTGCTTCGGTTGCACGGCAAGGTTTTGGCAAACCACACCACCGTGCGTCCTTGCCGTTTCAGTTCATTATATATTGCGTTCCCTATGTGCATAAAAAAGGCGTCAATTGTTTCTAATCTTATTCTATTGGATGGTGTCTGGAAACCTCAATGGGTAATAAGCATAAAACAATTCACGCCATAACGTGAATCTCTATTGCTTATTCCCACCCATTGTTTTTTAGTTTCCAGACTTTTCCAATAGGAGAATAAGAGCGTAAAGCTCAATATGTTAATTCAAATCTTTCTGTTTCTTGTTTTTACATTAAAGTTATATATTATGTTCTATTATAAAAATTCCCAATGCCCACCACTAGTATTGCCCAAATGCTTTATAACACCTTTCTGCTGTAAAACAGCAAGGTCTCTTTCAATAGTTCGTTGAACTACCGACAAAACTTCCGACATTTGTTTTGCAGATGCATTGGGATTTTCTTTCAAAATATGGCATATTTTATTTTGTCTATCAGTGAGTTGCACTTCCGACAAACTACCGACATCACTTCCGACATTTTTTACTTTCGAATCCATTTTCTGAGAACGTTCTACTTCCTCGTTTACCTCTTCGTCGTTTTCTGGAATCCAATTATACGGTACAATCATACGTACGTAATTGTTGCCGAACTCGAAATTTTCACGTCCATAGGTACGCATAATGCGGTTCATCCCCGAGCCAAGCGATTCTACCATTTCTACATCACGGAACACACGCATAAGTTCCCTGTTACGAGGCAAACTCACACCATTGAAAAAATCATCTTTCGTCAAACCTAACGGAATCCTGCCTATGGAAGTGATTTCTAAACGGTCGGAAAAAAGTTCAATCTTCGATGGTGCTCCATAAATATAATCGTTATGGACAACAGCATTTATTACAGCTTCTCTTACGGATAACCTGTCCCATTGCGGTGTGTCTATACGCCTTGTCGGTGTAATTTTCGATGACACTTTGTTTTCCACATCAAGTTTGTCAAGCACTTTCCTTGTGGCAGTAATCAGGCAGCAATAGCCGTACTCGTTGTTTGAAATAAGGTCGTAACGGTCTGTGCCTGCATATTTTGCCAATTTCATAGAATTACCATTCTCATCGGCGAGTAGATATGCCACATAATTGTATTTCCCGTCGTCAGTCATTAAATCAAGTGAACGGATAAAATTATCGTTGAGTTGAAACCCTTTTTCGGTGTAGTATATTTTTAGCTGAGCAAAAGTCAAATCCTGTCGCGGCGAAACTACATTTTTGAGTGTGTTGTGCACTTTTCGGGAAAAAAGGTCTTCGATCTGCTCGTTGGTCATAGGTTCGGCTGCCGTACCAACACGCATAAAACATCCCTTCTCCGACAGACCATAACGAGTTTTGTAATAAGGTTTATCGCTTCCACTGGCGATAAAAATCTTAATGACAGAAATATTGTCGATTTCTTCGACCTTGACATCAAACAATCCCATGGGCGAAGGAGATATTCCTGTACGAATGCGGTCCTTGATTTTTAGCATATCCCCATCTATGTCCTTCACGCCGATAGGGAGCCCGTCATCATCAATACCAATATAAATCATTCCTCCTTCATGGTAATTGAGAAAGGCCACAACCTCCTTCTCCAAATCAAGGTCGGGAGTCAGTTCACGTTTAAATTCTATGCGGTTTGTTTCTATCATTATGGGTGTTTAAGTTGAATTTTATTTCAAATCGTTGTTTTTATTTTACGTCTATACTTTTGCAAATATAGAAATTTTAGAGAAAGTGGAATAAATCTTATGGTGCGTTTCTATATAAAAACAAGCACCAAAGTAAATAATGAAATGTCACACTCCTCACAAAACAACGGACATTTGAAGATGGCATTGAGTATTAAAAATGTAACCCTCAATTTTGGTAATTCTTTCCGAAATCCGTCCATCGGCATATTTTGGCATTTTGCCGTATATTTGCAAAAACAAAGAAAATGAACGAGATACATTTCGACACTGTTCAGCAGTTTAACGATTTCTACGGTTTTGAAACCCTACATCCGCTTGTGAGCGTGGTTCGCTACGACAAGCAAACGCCCATTGACGAATGTTTGGTTCACTATGGCGTGTATGCCTTGTTCCTAAAGGAAAACAAGGGTTGTAAACTTTCGTATGGCCGCACCAAATACGACTTCGACGAAATGACCGTGACTTCATTCGCTCCCGGACAAGCAATCCACATTGAACCGAATCCCGAAGTGCCAAATCCAAAATGGACGGCATTGCTCTTCCATCCCGATTTTCTAGCTCGTACGCAGTTGGGACGGCAAATTTCGCGATATGAGTTTTTCTCATACTCGAGCAACGAGGCACTCCATCTTTCTACAAGCGAAATTGAGATTTTCCGCAGCGTGCTGGCTATGATTCAGCAGGAACTGCAACACGCAATCGACAAGCACAGTCGCGAACTGATTGTTTCCAATATAGAACTGTTGCTGAACTACTGCCTGCGTTTCTACGACCGCCAGTTCATCACTCGTGAGGAAATCAACCACGTGACGGTACAAAAATTTGAATCGCTGCTAAACGACTATATCGACAATCACGCCGAAACCCAAGGCATCCCGACTGTGGCATATTTTGCCGAAAAATGCAACCTCACAGCCGGCTATTTCGGAGAATTGGTAAAAGTGGAAACAGGCAAGACAGCGCAAGATTTCATTGCCGACCACATTGTAAACCGTGCCAAGGAACTGCTCAACAGCCAGACGCTCAGCATAGCTCAGGTAAGCGACCGACTGGGATTCGGCTATCCCCAGCATTTTGTGAGGTTCTTCAAACGAAAAACAGGAAAAACGCCTACGGAATACAGGGCGGCTTAAAATAACAAACGGAGGAAAAATGTACAGTTTAAATCACAAAGTAACCATAAGTACCTGCAACAGCGAAGGGCGACTAAAACTTTATTCCGCTCTCCAAATGATGCAGGACTGTTCCGAACTGTGGATAGACAGCGAGCCGGGCGTAAAACAATATTTTGCCGACCAAAATATGACTCAGGTGCTGGCATTCCGTCAGGTTGAAATTATGCGTGTGCCGCAATACAAGGAGAATCTCACGGTAACAACGTCGGTTTACGACATGAAACCAATGTTCGGCTATCGCAACACGTTTATTTACGACTCCGACGGAAATCCCTGCTACAAAACGTGGAGTTTAGGTGCTTTTATCGACAAGTCAACGGGGCGGCTAAAACGTATTGACGCAGCAACGCTCGAAACAATGGCTTTGGATTCGCAATTGGAAATGGATTACAAAGAACACCGAATTGTGTTGCCCAAGGACGGCGGCGTGAAACACGACGCTATTCCCGTGATGAAATCCGACATCGACTACAACCGACACGTGAACAATGCGAATTACATCCGCATGGCAATGGAACTTCTGCCCGAAAATTTTAACGTGAAAAGTCTTCGGGTGGAATATAAAATCGCAACAAAATATGGCGAAGTGCTAATCCCTACGGTTTTTACCACAGACGATGTTGTAACGGTTTCACTGTCGGTAAACGACAAGGTAAGCGCCATAGTTGAATTTAGTTGTAAATAAAATTCACTTAGCTATGAGATATTTTTCCTTTTTTCTGATTTTAGCTCTATGTACCTGTTGTTCAAGGAATAACGAAGTCTATGCGGAACAAACTTGCCGAACACTTGTGACCTACTATAGTTATACGGGCAACGTACGTTCCATTGTTGATGAACTTACCAAGCAGATTTCTGCCGACGTGGTGGAAATCAAGCCAGCCGAAGAAGGTCTCAAATACGAGGAAAACAACTACGCCATCGGGAGTGCTCTCATTTCGGCCATTCGTCAAAATCCAAACAACGCAGAAAGTTATCCTGCAATAAAACCTCTCGATATTGACTTTGAAAAATACGATAATATAGTGATTGCCACGCCATTGTGGTGGAGCAATATGGCCGCACCAATGCAGACGTTCCTTTTTGAAAACGGTAAAGGAATGGATGGAAAAAACATAGGGCTGATTGTGTCGAGTGCGAGCAGCGGCATTCAGTCGGTTGTGGCAGATGCAGAAAGACTCATTCCCAACGGCAATTTTTCCGATGATCCATTGTGGATTAACAATAGTAACCGTAATCAAATGCCGACTTTGCTCAGCAACTGGATAAAAACGCTTAATTTTTCCAACAATATGGACGAAAAACTTTACATCACCGTAGGAAACACCACACTTACAGCCACAATGGTTGACAACGTCGCCACACAAGCTCTTGCAACTGCACTGAAGGAGTCCCCCATCTTGTACGAGGCAACCGACTATGGCAATTTCGAAAAAGTTGGTCCGCTCGGCCGTTCGTTTCCAACAGCTAACGAACAAACAACCACGCAGGCAGGCGACATAGTGCTTTATAACGGCAATCAGATTGTGATTTTCTACGGTTCAAATTCGTGGAGTTACACCCGCATAGGAAAAATCGACAATGTTACGCAGAGCGAATTGCAAACAATTTTGGGCGAAGGCAATTGTACAATCACTTTATCGTTGTCGGTAGAAACTGAAAATCAAGGAAATAACGAAGACAACAACGAACCTTCGACCGATATTCCCACCATTAAGAACATCGATTCTAATTCTCCAAAATACGATTTGCAAGGTCGAAGAATTGACACACTGGAGAAAGGACAAATTTACATTCAAAACGGCGAGAAACGTTTGAATCTTAACTAACACGTGTTATCAAGTCCGAAAAAAATGAGCGACTATTTTGACAATTATTTCAAAGATATGCACGCAACCGACAGGCAAGGCATTCATTCCTGTCCCGACTTGATAGACTGCATTCAGCAAATTGGATTTCTGCCGTTGCTCGAAAGCGGCGTGCAAGGTTTTTGTGCAGAAGGAATGATGGCGGAAGAATGTCGTTTCATTCAGTTCGACGACGGCAGTTGGGAATGGCCGTTGTGGACGTGGAAAGGCACAGCAATTAAAGAAGGTAACTGCGTTTACGGCAAATTTTTCAACGGCAAGGCAGGATTCATCAGTCTTGATTGGTGGCCCGACTTCTACAATTGGCGACGGAGCAAAAATCCCGAATTGGAACCTGGCAGCATAGAAGAAGCCATTGTGCTGACGCTTCAAGAACAAGGAAGCATGATAGCCCGAGAACTGCGTGCGGTCTGCGGTTTCACTGGTCCAAAAATGCGTGGCAAATTCGACGCATACGTCAACCGCCTACAAATGTCGTGTTACTTGGTCACCGAGGATTTTGTCTATCCAACCGACAAACACGGACGGGAATATGGATTCGGCTGGTCGCTGCTCACAACCCCCGAACGGTTGTTGGGACGTTCCGCCTGTCTATGCCAACGCTCCCCCGAAGAATCATATCAACGTATGGCCGAACATCTACACGAATTGTTGCCGCAAGCGACTGAAAAACAAATCGATAAGATGTTGAAGTGACTTTTCGTCAAACTACAATTCAAGTTTGTAATACACACATTCCGCATCACGGTAAAACTCGGTGGCACCCCAGCGTTGCCAATACTGATGAGTTTTGAGGCGATGAAGCACGGGAATGAAGATGAAATCGTAGCAAGACTTCAACTCGGGCATAATGGAATTGAACATATCGTAGTTCAAACGTGAACCGCGATATGGTTCGGCAACAATGAACGAAAACACAGCCGTGTAGCGACGAGCATTAAGACTTGCAAGCAAATCGGGAGCGTCAACGGCTATGTGCGAAGACTCTTCCTCTATGCGGTAATCGCTCATATTCAGCAAACCTACGACATTTCCATCGGCATCGGCGGCTTTCACGCTCAGCGGCCAGTTGAAATGCAAGTCGCGCACCCACGATTCCACCTCGTGGCGGTCGAAACCGTATTGGCGAACCATCCAGTCAACCGTCAACTGTGCATCGTCGGCTGTCATTCGCTTTAAGACATAGGACTTGTTAATCTTTACGGTATTGTAGGTCAGCAAAATTTCGGGATGGTACGACAATTTGGACTGCCGAAGACCGGGAATGCCCATATCTTCTTCGCGGTTGAGATAGATGTACTGCTCGGGCAAATGTTCGGCAAACTGCTGGTTTACGATTGCGAAAGCTCCCTCTACGTGACGGTCGGCTTTTTCGACGCAGATGTCGAAGGTATCATCCGTCACGGCGGCGCCATAGGTGAACGCCACCATACGTCCGTCAACAAAAATGCTTCCACCCGTCATTCCCAACTCGTTCCAATTGGCAAAGACGGTTTCCATCACGCGATGTTCAGCTTCAATGGTCACACTTTCCTCTTTCTCCTCCTGCCATATTGCCGTAAGTCGCCGACATTCATCAAAAAGTTCTGGCGAGAGCGGACGATATTCAAAATCGGGATGTTCCGCACGGAAACGGTTGACGTGATTACGCTTGGCGCTGAGTTTTTTACCTCGGAGCGTGGCGAGATTTGTCCGAAGATAAATATAATCATATTGATTACGACAGGGTTCGGACTTAATCACACATTTCGTATTAAACGTATTGACAGTTTGCAACTGCGAATCTTCAAGACCGATGAGCATGAGATTTTCACCGCTGTCCTTATATAAAGCCGTCAGCAGTTCAGGTTGCAAATCACCCTCCACGCAGACCATATATGCCCGTTTCCCCTCGAAGTTGAAGCGAAGCACCACGGCATCTTTCCACACGCACACTTCGGTGTGGAACCAGAACTGCCACCCCACAAGATTGGCAAACGTGTAGTTGCAATTCCGTCGTCCTGCCTTAAGCGACACCGCCTGCACCGTCTTACGGTCGGAAATTGTCAACGGATGAAAACTCAGCATTGTTGTGATTCTAAAATCCTTGCGAAAATATCAAAATGTTTGATATTTAGAATCAAATAATCCCTCTTTCTATTTCTTGTTGCCAAACAGTTTTATCCTTGTAATAGACTTCCACATCCTGTTCCTTTCCCTCTATCTGAAAGATTAGGAACTCAGCTGTGCTATTCGTATTTCTCTACGATTTGCCATATTCTATTGCTTATATATATACTAGCTGATTAGTATTCGCAAGATTACAATATCCCAGGTTGTTAGATAATAGAATCTTCAACGATTTCCCAATAGCCATTTCTTTTACCATTTACTCTACGTAGAATGTTCTTCTCTTGCAACGCTATGGTAATTGATTTGATAGTTCGCTCTGATTTTCCAATTTCAAGAGCAATCTCCTTTTGGGTAGCAGATGGATTCTTTTGCACTATGCGAAGTAGAGCAACTTCTTCCAAAGTGCAATTTTTGCACTTTGGAGGTAATTCTTCGCCAGCTTTTGCACTTTGAACTTCGTGATTTGCACTTTGGGATATGGTTTCGTTCTCAACATTGTTCCAATCAACGTGCATAATCCTATTTCTAAGGTCATGTTCCTCTCCAAGCAACATACTGCGAAAGAATCTCTCCAAGTACTCTGTTGTTTCTGTAATGCCATTTGTCAAATCACTATAGTTGGCACGAACGAGTGCATTTCGGAAATACCACGAATTTTCAGCAAAGACATCATTGACCACATTGAAACCCAATGTACGTAAGTACTTTATCATAAATACGGCCGTTGTTCGTGTGTTACCTTCGCAAAATGCATGAACTTGCCATAGATTAGCACAGAAACGGGTTAGATGACGAATAGCATCGTCAATGTTCATGATTATTGAAATTCCTGTTACTGTATATTATTCAGGACTTTACCAATTGATGTATCTGTAAAAGTTCTCCATATTTCGAGTTTCACTTTCTTGTAATCACTGAATAACTGACCGACACACTCAATCTCAAATACTAGTCGGATGTCGTTCTTGTCTTCATTCGCCTGACCTTCCTTGCGGTAGCCTAGTCGAGCAAT
>JAEEQV010000078.1:0-9027 GCA_016285445.1 Bacteroidales bacterium | reverse complement strand
AATACTTCGTTTCTTCGGGTCAACAAAATACGACATCATATTTGCAAAATACCATCAACCAAGGTTGGAACTGGAGTATTTCAAATACGTTGACATATACATTGAATTTGTATGATAAGATTGATACGACGAAAGTTAATCACGGATTCCGTTTCTTGTTTGGTCACGAAGCAATTTATGACGCACAAGAAGCATATATGACAAAAGTGTTGAACGTGCCGAATCCTGAGGACCAACGTTACATTATCGCCGGTGAAGACGGTGAGGTTTGGTCAGAGTCATGGCAAGCACCAAGTGAACACTCAATGTTGTCGTACATCGGTCGTATGGAGTATTCATTCAAGGATAAATACTTGTTCAACTTTACATTACGTCGTGATGGTTCTTCACGTTTTGGTTCGCAACACAAGTATGGTTATTTCCCATCATTCGGTTTTGCATGGAAAATCAACAAAGAACCATTCTTCTATAATAATGAGTTCTTGAAGAAAAACATCAACTTGTTCAAACTTCGTGCTGGTTGGGGTAAGATTGGTAACGAAAACATTGCCAACTACTTGTATGTGTCAAGTATCACCCAAGACATGAGTTCTCGTTATACATTTGACGGAAAAGAAGTAACTGGTTCCGTTTCACAAGGTGTTGCTAACGAGGATTTGCACTGGGAAGAGGCAACAAGCTGGGACTGGGGTACTGATATCAGTTTCTGGAAAAACAAATTGATGTTCAACTTCGACTACTTCATCAAGAATAACGTTGACAACTTGGTAACTATTACCGTTCCTGCCGTAATCGGTTCCGATACGGAAGGTGCAAGTAAAAAACCGACAGTTAACGCAGGTAAGATTTTGAACCGTGGTTTTGAAGTTAGCTTGGTTTATAGAAACAGATTCCGTGAAGAGGCAAAATATCCAATCAGTTATAGTATTGGTGGTAACTTGTCTCATACATATAATGAAGTACTTGAATTAGGTGGTTCGGAATTGGTTGGTGGTAATGTAGGTCGTTCTTCTAATATTTACGCTTGTAAGACATTGGAAAACTATCCTATCGCTTCATTCTGGGGCTACAAGATTGACGGTGTATTCTCTTCTTGGGACGAGGTTAACGCTTCTGCTCAATCAGATGCAAAACCAGGTGATTTCAAGATTGTTGACGTAGATGGTGACGGTCAGATTACGACAAACGACTTCACTTGTATTGGTAATCCAAATCCTGATTTGACATACGGTTTGAACTTCGATGTTTCGTATGCTGGATTTGACTTGAGTTTGGCATTCCAAGGTGTATATGGTAACGATGTTTACAACGCTACAAGATTGTATCTTGATGGTGGTATCCTTGGTTCTAACGTGTCAACTCGTAGATTGGACGTGTGGTCTCCTGAAAACCCAGGTTCGTCAGAACCAACTGATGGTGGTAAATGGTTTGGTGAAACGTATCAGTTGTCATCAGCATTTATCGAAGACGGTTCTTATTTCCGTTTGAAAAACGTTACATTGGGTTATACCGTTCCATCAAATTTGGTTGAACGTCTAAAAATGCAGTCATTGCGTTTCTATGTACAAGCACAAAACTTGTTGACATTTACAAAATATACTGGATTTGACCCTGAAATTGGTGTTAACCAATCATATTCTTGGGAAGGTCCTGAATTGGGTGTTGACCGTGGTACATATCCGCAATCTCGTTCATTTGTGGTAGGTGTTAATTTAGGATTCTAATCTAAAAAAGGAGAAATACTATGAAAAAGATATCAATTATAGCAATTTTAGCAGTAATAGGATTCTGTTCTTGTACAGAAGACTTTATTACCAAGGATCCTCTTGGAATTGCAAGTAGTGCAACATATTATAAAGATCCTGCACAATGTCAGTTGGCTGTAAATGCAGTGTATGACCCACTTGGTTGGTTCAAATTACACGATGAGTTCTTGTGGAAAATCGGTGACATTTGTTCCGATGATGCAGAACGTGGTGGTGGTAATGACAAACCAAACTACACAACGGGTGACGACTGGGATAAAGGTGGTCAGTTGGCCGTATTTGAAGCAACAGACCGTAGTACGGTAATGACAGGTATTTGGGAAGCTGCTTATATCGCCATTAAACGTGCAAACGATATATTGGCTGGTACCGAAGGTCTTGGTGGAGAAGATTTCAAGGTGATGAGAGCAGAAACTCGTTTCTTGCGTGCTTGGTATTATTTCCAATTGACGAAAGTATATGGACCTGTTGTATTGCTTACATCTACAGTTTCTGTTGCCGATGCTGAAAACTTGGGTAACCGTGCCGACGGTGACGATGGTGTTGGCTCAAAACAAGTTCGTGCTCAATATGATTTCATCATTAGCGAGTTGGAAGCAATTAAAAATGATTTACCTGTAAAGGCAACTTCATTCGGTAAAGTGACTAACGGTGCTGCTCGTGCTTTCTTGGCTAAGGCATATTTGTATAGAGCCGATATGTGCGGTGGCGCGACTCGTAACGATGACTTGAAGAGTGCGTACGAAACAGCATATAAGTTGTATCAAGATGAAAATAATAATACGTATGGTCTTGAGGAACACTATCAGAATGTGTTCTACATTTATGGTGAAACATACGAAAAGAGCAAGGAAATCTTGTTCTCTATCCAACACATTCAAGGTTCTATCTATGGTCGTGGTAGTGAGGGTAGTATCATTCCTATCTATTTTGCTCCTCGTTACTATACCGATCCTAACACTGGTGTAGGTGTGTTGGAAGACCAATTGGGATATGGATTCGGTATGCCGACGCAAGATTTGATGGATGAATTTGAAGATGGTGACCCACGTGCTACAATGGTTGTCGCTTCTCCTCAAAAAGCATCTGCTGCTGCAACAATCACTCGTTTGAACCTTGATACGAAAGGTTGGTGTAAACCAAATAATATTGTAGATGGTTCAGGTCAAAACGTACTCGGTTGGTATGATATCGGTTCTGTTGATTGGAATACAGGTTACTACTGTATGAAGAGAACAATGTTGAGTCCGCTTATTATGTCAAGTAAGAATACGCAATGTATGGAGAAGAACGATATTCTTCTTCGTTGGGCCGATGTATTGTTGATTGCTGCCGAAGCAGGTGTTCAATGTGGTCATGCTGACGTGGCAACGACATTGTTGAACGAACTGAGAACTCGTGCTAACAATAGTGCAAGAACAATTGATTATTCAGTTCCAGGTTCAAGCGATGCTTGTTACACGTACACTCCGTCATCGGCACTTACAATGTTGGGAACGGCAACGTTGGATGACGTGAAACACGAAAGACGTGTTGAAATGTACGGCGAAGGCGAACGTTTTTGGGATTTGATTCGTTGGGATGAAACGGAAAAATTCAGAACACAAGATATTTCAGGATATAAGTTCAAATACAATCCTGCAACTCTTGGTAGATGGCCTATCCCACAAGCTCAGATTATTCTTCACGCAGGAGGTAATTTGAAACAAAATCCTGGGTTTTAATTTTGAATAGAAAAGGAGGAAATACTATGAAAAAAGTTAGTGTTATATTACTTGTGTGTCTTGCTGCTTTTTCTTCTTGTAAGAATAGAAAAGTTCAAGAACCAGATAGTGCAGAATTTTCTTGGTACACATCAGACCAGTATTTGGCAAATATGATTGATTTGTCAAAAGCAAAAGCTAATCCAGATACAATTCGATTGACTGATGCGATTTATTTTGTGGCAAATTCAACAGAAGCAGATTCGTATGTGGTTTGGCCTGGTGAAGCAGGTTTTAATATCGATGGAAGAGATTTGCCAGATTCACTCAAAGGTGACACGGTAAATAATGTCAGTGCAAAATCACGTGGTGTTGTGCTTTCTACATTGGAAGCAGGTCGCTATGTAGCTAAATATTCATTCAGTAAAATTTCTGAAAAAGATAAACCATATATAATGTATGGAACTGCAAGAAACTATAACTACAAGACTGGTGAATTTAAAGAAGTGAAATCAAAAGGTTATCCGTTGGTTGTAATCGATGACCAAGTTGATTTGTGGGGTTCCGACCCATATGCGACAAATGCGACAGATTATCGTATCATTGTAAAGGCATGGGCAAAAGGTCTTTCTAAACCTAAAATGATTAAAGGTTCATTTGAGGTTACGTATGAAGACGTGGATGCAGGTATTCAACCGGGTGTTACAATGAAGTTTAAAACTGCTGACGGTATTACTGATCTTGATTCTTGTCAATTCGTTTTCAAAGCAAACAACTGTATCCCTGTAGTTACCGAAGGTTCTATCAAGTTGAACACTTCTGGTGCTGTTCACTTGTATTATTGGTCAGTTAACTTGAGTAATGGTCCTGTTACATTGACATTGAAGTCTCAAAGTGCTGCCGACGATGCTAAGTCTGGTGATCCTTTGACAAAAGATTATTTCATCAAAGCTGTATTGGAATAATGTAATTTGTAATGATAAAGCACCTGTTCGTTTCGTTCAGGTGCTTTTTTTATGTCTATAATCATGGAAGAATCAAAAAAGAAAAAAGAGAACACGCTCGTCAGTCTGCTTTGCAACATCGTCATCCCTGTCATTGTAATGACGAAGATGAATGGCTCGGAAGGCACCTTTGGACTTGGGCCAAAACTGAGTCTTGTCATTGCCTTGTCGTTTCCTCTTATCTACGGTGTCGTTTCTTTTTTTAGGACAAAACAGGTTAATTTCATTTCCGTGCTTGGTTTCGTGAGCGTTTTGTTGACAGGAGTTTTCGGTCTGCTTGAGCTAAATCCCTTGATGTTGGCTATAAAAGAGGCCTCGGTGCCGTTGATTATTGCAATAGTCATCTTTGTCTCGATAAAGATGGGTAAAAACGTCGTGTCAAGTCTTTTCTTTAATGAGGACATTATGGATATGAAACGAATCAACTGCGTGCTTGAAGAAAAAGGGAAACGCGAAGAGTTTGATGCGATGTTTCGTAAATCATCATATTGGGTAGTGGTTTCATTCTTGTTGTCTTCTATCTTGAACTTTACCTTGGCGAGAATCATTCTCCAAAGTCCTCCGGGAACGGAAGCATATACTGCCGAAATTGGCAAACTGACGGGTTTGAGTTTCCCTATAATTGCCGTTCCCTGTACGATTATTTTGGTTGTTGTGATGTTTTATATTTTTAAACAGATAACAAAATTGACTGGTATTCCGTTAGAAGAAATTGTGAAAACAGAGAAGTAAATTGTCTAAAATGTTGTGTTTTAATATAGAAAACAGCTCATTTTAGTATTTTTTTCAACAACAAACAAACTTTATTTGTATATTTGCCCCGTTTTAAATAGTATGGTTATGAAACGATTAAATGTATTGCTTGTTCTGTTATTGTCAGCAGGTGTAAGCGTTTATGCACAAAAGAAATGTGTGCCAAGTGAAGAATTCACAGTTCCTGTACTTCAGGAAGAAGCTGCTCCGTCGTGCGCTGCTCCGAAAGAAGTTGAACCGACTAAATTTGATAATTGGTTTATTGAAGGATGGGGAATGAATATGAGTTTTGGTCCAACGATATATGTTGGTGACGTTTCAAAATCATCAAAAGTAAAAGCTATGATTGGTCTTGGCGTTCAAAAAGAATTGAATCCTCATATTTATTGGAGATTGAATGGTGCTTATGGCCAATTATCTGGTGAGAAAGACAAATATGAATCAGGTGGTGATGCAAATTTGAAATTCAGCAATAAGTTCACTGAAATAAATACTTCTTTAAAATTTAACTTGGCACCAGAGAAGAAAATTTCTCCATATTTATATACTGGTGTAGGTTTGATTAATTTCAGATCAAAATTGTCAAACAGTCAAAGTGGTAAGTTGATAAGCTCGTATGGCTACAAAGGCAATACGGCATCGTCTGCTACTCACGAAGTAGAAGTTCCTCTTGGGTTAGGTTTTGATTGGAACATTAATCAAGCATTTTCAATGAATCTTGACGGTTCAATGAGAATTGTAAAGTCGGATAAATTGGATGCTTGCGTTTCAGACAACAATGACAAGTTGTTGCAAGATATGTTCGGTGCCATAACAGTTGGCTTCGCATATAAGTTTGGTTACAGAGACTGTGACAAGGATGGTGTTGTGAACAGAAAGGATAAATGTCCTGACACGCCATACGGAATTGCCGTTGATGAAAATGGATGTCCGTTCGATACCGACCACGATGGTATTCCTGATTTTGAGGATAAATGTCCGAACGAAGCTGGTTTAGCAGAGTTCCAAGGCTGTCCGGATAGCGATGGTGACGGTATTCCTGATTACGAAGACAGATGTCCAAACGAGGCAGGTTTAGCTGAGTTCAAGGGTTGTCCTGATAGCGATGGTGATGGCATTCCTGATGTTGACGACAAGTGTCCAAATGAAGCAGGTTTGGCAGAATTCCAAGGTTGTCCTGATACCGATGGTGATGGCATTCCTGACTACGATGACAAGTGTCCTGACAAATATGGTTTAGCAAAATACGATGGTTGTCCTGATACTGACGGCGACGGTGTTCCTGATCACTTAGACAACTGTCCTGATGTTGCTGGTACGGCAAAGAATAACGGTTGTCCTGCTGTTAAGAAGGAAGTGTTGAAGATATTCGAAAAGGCATTGACTGGTATTCAATTTGAAACTGGTAAGGCTATTATCAAGAAACAATCATATCCAATTCTTAACGACGTTGTTAAGGCAATGAAGGAGAACCCAGAATATAATTTGGAAATCAATGGTCACACCGATAACGTGGGTGATTCTGCAAAGAATATGAAATTGTCAGAAGACCGTGCAGCATCGGTCAGAAAATACTTGATTGACAATGGCGTACAAGATGTGAGAATGGTATCTCACGGATATGGTGACACTCGTCCAATCGCCGACAATAGCACGAAGGAAGGTAAAGCAAAGAACCGTCGTGTAGAATTTAAGGTTGTATTCCAGAAACTGGAAGTAGAGGAAGAAAAATAATTAAGATATTTTGATGAAAAAGGGGCTGTTTCAAGAATTTGAGACAGCCCTTTTCTTTTTTTCACGAGAGAATTTGTGAGAAACTCAAAAAATCCGTTTTTTTGTAAAAAAAGAATATAGTAGCCGTGTTAGACTGGAATCTGTTATTATCGCCTAAGCGTCTGGGGCTTGAAGAGGAGAAAAAGCCACAGGATGTACGTTCTCAATTTCAAAGGGACTATGATAGAATCATTTTCTCTTCGCCATTTCGTAGATTACAAAACAAGACGCAAGTTTTCCCCTTGCCTGGGAGTATTTTCGTTCACAATAGATTGACGCATAGTCTGGAAGTCGCTTCGGTGGGACGTTCTTTGGGCAATATGTTGGCGAATGGCTTGCAGGAACGTAAGATTGACGTTTCTCCCTATTTGTTGGAAAGTATCGGCACGATTGTGTCGTCGGCGTGTCTGGCACACGACTTGGGAAACCCGCCGTTCGGTCATTCGGGAGAGAAGGCGATTTCACGTTACTTTGAGGAAATTGATGTCAATAATATTTCTTCAAAAATCACGAAGCAAGAATATCTTGATTTGATAAATTTTGAGGGAAATGCCAATACGTTACGATTGTTGACACATCATTTTACGGGCAGAAGAAAAGGTGGTTTTGCCTTGACCTATGCTACAATTGGCACCTTGCAGAAATATCCGTGTACTTCGCAGGACTTGATGTCAGGAAAGTCTCCATATCATAAATATGGCGTCTTTCAGTCGGAAATACCCGTGTTACAGACTGTTGCCGAGGAACTTGGGTTGCAATCTTGTAATGATTCCAAAACCATATATGGGCGGCATCCGCTTGTGTTCCTAATGGAGGCAGCCGACGACATTTCATATCAGATTGTCGATTTGGAGGATGCTCATCGTTTGGGAATCATTTCAACGCACGATGCAAAGAATCTGATGCTTGCGTTCTTTGACCCTCAAAAAGATAAAAAACAACTTGACGAGATTCATCGTATGTTGCGTGACATTACCGACGAGAATGAACAAATCGTGATATTGCGCTCACGAACTATCAATAAGTTGATAACTGATTGCATGTCAGCTTTTTGGAGAAATTATGATGCAATAATGAATTCTTGTTTTTATTCTTCGTTGACCGATTCTTTTGATGGTGCGTCTGAACAAGCGTTGAAGACTTTGTCGGCTTTGGCGAGCGAAAAAATTTATAATGCACGTGAGGTTGTTGAGATTCAGATTGCAGGTCATAGGATTCTAGGTGAGTTGTTACAAGAATTTGTCACGGCGATTCTAAATAAGGATAAGTCGTTGTACACGTCGCAGTTATTGCGTTTGTTGCCGTCTCAACTGATTTGTGAGGATAAAGATGAATACACGAGGATTTTCTCGGTTATTGACTTTATTTCGGGTATGACTGATGTGTATGCGTTGGAAATGTATCGGAAGATTAAAGGAATTTCGTTTTCTGTGTTGCGTTAATATGTTTTTTCTTTGGGAATTAGGGTAAAAATCGTAATTTTGTAAATTGAAAGTTTAGTTTTATATGAGTCATATCTTTATGAAAATCAAGTATATAGCAGTCTTATTACTGACAATAGTAATTTCGTCCCAGTCATTTTCACAGACCGAAAAATTTCGTGACCCACAACGTGTGGAGTCATTTATGACAGAATTGTACCCGGAGGCTTTCAATTTAACATTGATGCGCGATGCTGTTTTGTATTATATAGACAAGGAACTTAAGAAGGAAGATTATAGAATGTTGATGCCACACCAGGCATTGCAGAATGCGTCGCAGGAATTTGCCGATTATATGGGAAAAACTGACGAAATACGTGTTTCCTATGCTCCGGCAAAATATTCTTTGCAACAGCGATTGCTGAATCAAAATGCGGGAATTCACCAAGTTGATGAAATTACAATAAAGACATCGATTCAACGTGCAAAATTGTCGCTGACCTATGATGAGGTGGCGCAAGATGTTGTGTTCCAGATTTTTAAGAGAAAATCGGTTGAGATTTTGCAAAATCCGCGATATGTGTTCGCGGGAATAGGTTGTAGCATT
>JAEEQV010000077.1:0-9100 GCA_016285445.1 Bacteroidales bacterium | reverse complement strand
CATCACCATTATCAGAAAAAAGGTATTCCAGAATCTAAGATTGTAGCCCGTTTCTGGTTGATTGCCCTTATGTTGGCTGCACTTACATTGGTAACATTAAAATTACGATAGGAAACATAATGAGAAAAGATAATTTCATCGTCATTCTTGGTGCTGCTGAAAGTGGCGTGGGTGCCGCTATTCTCGCAAAAGAAAAAGGTTTCGAAGTGTTCGTTTCCGATAACGGGACAATCAAGGAACAATATAAAGTTATGCTTGTTGAAAACGGCATCGACTACGAAGAAGGCCATCATACCGAAGAAAAGATTCTTCAGGCAAGCGAGATAATCAAAAGTCCGGGTATCCGTTCCGACGCTCCGCTTATTGTAAAGCTTATGAGTCAAGGAACTCCGGTGATTTCCGACCTGGAGTTTGCCGCTCGTTATACCAAGGCGAAGTTGATTTGCATCACAGGAAGCAACGGCAAGACGACAACAACCTTGTTGACGTATCATATATTGAAACAAGCAGGATTGAACGTAGGTTTGGCAGGCAACGTGGGAAAAAGTTTCGCCTTGCAGGTGGCTCACAATAATTTCGATTATTATGTGTTGGAAATCAGTAACTTCCAACTCGACCACATGTACGATTTCAAGGCCGATATAGCCATCTTGCTCAATATCACTCCCGACCATTTGGACAGATATGAGTACAAGTTCCAAAACTATATTAACTCGAAATTCCGCATCTTGCAGAATATGCAGGCCGAAGACACTTTTATTTATTGTAGCGACGACCAAGTGCTGATTGACGAGATTGGCAAGCGAATCATTTCTGCCGATATGAAGGCTTTCACGGTTACCGACGATGAGTCGAAACAGGCCTATCTGAAAGATGATACGATTTATGTGAATCTGACCGAGAAAGATGGTTTCTCTATTTCGGTGGGCGAACTGCAATTGCAGGGAAAACATAACTACGGCAATTCTATGGCCGCAATTTTGGCTGCCAAGGCGATTGACATTAAGAATGACAAGATACGTGAGAGTCTGAAATCGTTTGCGAATGTGGAACATCGACTTGAAAAAGTTCCGTTCCAGGTGAACGGTGTCACGTTCATCAACGATTCCAAGGCGACGAATGTCAATTCCGTATGGTACGCGCTTGATAGCATGAAGGCAAAGAATGTGATTTGGATTGCTGGTGGAACCGACAAGGGTAACGATTACTCGGAATTGTTCGACTTGGTCAATGCAAAGGTAAAGGCATTGGTTTGCTTAGGCGTTGATAATGAGAAGCTTAAAAAGTCTTTTGGTGACAAACTCGATATAATAAAAGAAACTCGCAGTATGAAGGATGCGGTTGAAACATCGTTCAAGTTGGCGAGCCCGGGCGATGTGGTGTTACTATCTCCCGCTTGTGCAAGTTTTGACTTATTCAAGAGTTACGTTGACAGAGGTTTACAATTCAAGGAAGAGGTGAGAAAATTATAATGGCAAAGACGATTACCATAGTAGAAAGAGCAACGAATGTGAAGTCATTCTGGGATGTCTTTATCGGTGATAAGGCAATCTGGATGCTGTATTTCATATTGTCGGTAGTTTCTTTGATTGCGGTATTCTCTTCGTCAAGCATGGTGATTATGCATAATGGCGTAAGCAACACGGGTGGTGTATTCATCAAGCAGTTTGTATTGTTGCTTGTGGGAATTCTCATTGCACTTACAACCTCGTGGCTCATTGCTCGTTGGTCACCCGATATTCTTCGAAAATTCGGTTGGCCTATTTACTGGATTTCCGTCATTTTGTTGTTGATGACGTTCTCGTCGGCATTCTCGCAGGAAATCAATGGCGAACGTCGTTGGATAAACATTCTCGGTTTTTCGGTACAACCAAGCGAAGTCGCAAAAATGACGCTGGTGATTGTCTTGTCAAAAATATTCTCTAAAAATAGAAATCAACTTGACGACACGAAGAAAGTCTTGCTACCCGTTATGCTCTCCACGTTTGTCGTTGCGGGCATTGTGTTCAAGTCGAATTTCTCGTCTTCGTTGTTCCTGATTCTCATCATGTTTTTTATGATGTATGTGGGAAGACTGCCATGGAAACAAATCCTTCTGATTATTGGCACGGGCTTGATTCTTGCTTTTTCGGTGGGAACAGTCATTATAAAGCATCCCGATGTATTCCCTCGTGGAACAACGTGGCAGAAACGATTGGTAAGTTTCTATCCTCCACTGGCTGAATATGCTACTGGATACGATGCAGAGACGAAAATCGACAACTATCAGGTAACTCAAGCCGAAATTGCCATTGCCGAAGGAGGTATCATTGGCAAGATGCCGGGAAACAGTACGCAACGTTATAAACTTTCGCAAGCATATTGTGACTTTATTTTTGCAATCATCATCGAAGAGACCGGTTGGTGGGGAATGATAGGGGTTATTATCCTTTACCTGATTTTCATAATACGCATTTATGCCTTGATACGACGGTCGGTGCAAGCGTACGAAGCACTCTTGCTCGCGGGCTTGGGATTTATCATAGTCGCACAGGCGTTGTTGCACATGGGTGTAGTGACGGGAATGTTGCCGGCAACAGGACAAACTTTGCCTGTGATTAGTGCCGGTGGCTCTTCGTTGTTCATCACCAGCATTGAGTTTGGAATTATATTAGGTACTATTCAGTATAATAAAGATAACAGTGATAAAATAACAGATAATAAAACTGAAAAAAACGATGAAAGTTCTAATTAGTGGCGGCGGAACAGGCGGACATATATTTCCGGCAGTGAGCATTGCAAATGCTTTGCGTGAGAAATATCCCGATTGCGAGATTTTGTTCGTGGGAGCAGAGTCTCGTATGGAAATGGAGCGCGTCCCTGCGGCTGGATATAAAATTGTTGGTCTTCCAATTCGTGGTTTTGACCGTGCTCACTTGTTGAAGAACATTTCGGTGCTTATCGACTTGTGTAAGAGTATGCGAAAAGCGAAGAAAATCGTGAAAGAATTTCAACCCGATGTTGCCGTGGGCGTTGGTGGCTATGCTTCGGGGGCTGCTATGAAAGTTGCCGCAAAACTTGGCGTTCCCGTGTTGTTGCAGGAACAAAACGGTTTTGCCGGTGTCACGAATAAACTGCTGAAAAACGATGCGAAGAAAATCTGCGTCGCTTACGAGGGAATGGAGAAATTTTTCCCTGCCGAAAAAATTATTTTGACAGGAAACCCTGTCCGTCAAAATCTTGCTGGAGGCAATAAGGAAGAAGCATTGAAAGAATTTGGCTTCTCAACCGACAGAAAAGTGTTGCTGATTATCGGTGGTAGTCTTGGCGCTCGTACAGTAAATAATAGTGTGATTGCCCATTTGAAGGAAATAGCCGATAGTGGCATTCAGGTGCTGTGGCAAACGGGAAAAAGTTACATTGAGGCTGCTCGCAAGGCTGCCGAGCCATTCAAGTCGGAACGATTGATTGTGACTGACTTCGTAAGTCGAATGGATTTGGCATATGCTATGGCCGATTTGGTTATTTCGCGTGCCGGTGCAAGTTCCATCTCGGAACTATGTTTGTTGGGAAAACCCGCTATCTTGGTGCCTTCCCCAAATGTTGCCGAAGACCATCAGACACACAATGCAATGGCGTTGGTGAATAAAAATGCGGCAGTTTTGGTAAAAGACGTTGATGCCGAAAATGAAATGGTGGCAAAGGCGTTGGAATTGATTAACGATGAGGCTAAACTTGCCGATTTGTCTAAAAATATATTGACGTTGGCTCAACGTGATTCTGCAAATAGAATCGCTGATGAAGTAGTAAAATTGATAAAGAAATAATGAAAAAGAACTATTATTTCATAGGAATTGGTGGTATAGGCATGAGTGCCTTGGCTCGGTATTTCAACCTGCAGGGTGCGTCGGTGTATGGCTATGACCGTACGGCTTCCGATTTGACACGTGCCTTGGAAACCGAAGGAATGAGCGTGCATTATGACGATTCTGTCGAGGCAATCCCTGCAGCGGTAAAATCTGCCGTTGACGATACGATTGTTGTCATTACTCCTGCAATTCCCAAGGATAACAAGGAATACAATTTCTTCAAAAATAATGGTTATACTATTCTTAAACGCGCTCAGGTTCTTGGTCTTATCTGCAAGGACAAGAAAACGGTGGCCATTGCAGGCACGCACGGAAAAACGTCAACTACAACGTTTACTTCATATTTATTAAACAAGTCGCAGAATGGTTGTAATGCCTTCCTTGGCGGTATCTCCAAGAATTTCAATTCAAACTTCGTCTATGACGGAAAATCTGAGTTGATTGCCGTCGAAGCGGACGAATTTGACCGCTCGTTCCACAACTTGTACCCGACAACTGCGGTGATTACGGCTATGGATGCCGACCATCTCGATATTTATGGCACGCACGAGGCAGTGATAGAATCTTTCTATCAATTTGCTCGTCAAATACAGCAAAACGGTACGCTCATTCATAAGTTGGGACTGAATTTTGGACCGATTGCCGAAGAGTTGAAGAATCACAATGTAAAGGTTTATACCTATGCGTTGCAAGACGCTTCGGCTGATTTTTATATGAAATCGATTGAAATTCGCAATAATGCGTTTGAACTGACATTGCACACGCCGTTCGGCGAAATTTCGGATTTGCATTTTGGCTTGCCAGGAAAAACCAATGTTGAAAATCTTGTTGCCGCTTCGGCCGCTTCGTTGGTGAATGGTTTGACGGCAGACGAGTTGAAACGCGAGGTTGCTGAAATTCAAGGTGTTGTCCGTCGTTTCGATGTTCGTGTGTCAAACAATTCTGTGATATATATCGACGATTATGCACATCATCCTGCAGAATTGAAGGCGTGCATAGAGTCAATCCGTGAGATGTATGCTGGCAAAAAGCTTACGGGCATTTTCCAGCCGCATTTATATACTCGCACGCGTGATTTCGCTGCGGATTTTGCAAAAAGTTTGTCGTTGCTCGACGAGTTGATTTTGCTTGACATATATCCTGCACGCGAATTGCCTATTCCAGGCGTTACGTCGAAAATCATTTTTGACCAGGTTACGTGTAAGGAAAAAACGATGTGCACCAAGGAAAATCTTTTGGAAACATTGAAAAACAAGAAACTTGAGGTCTTAATTACCGTTGGTGCCGGCGATATTGACCGATTTGTAAAACCTATAACAGAATTGTTACAATAGAATGGCAGTGAAGTTTAAGACATATATTCCTTTGATTGTATTGTCGATAGTGGCAATAGCCTGCCTGTCGTTTGCCGAAGTGGAACGCTCCGATATGCGTTGCACCGATATGTTCATTGTAATTGAGAAAAATAAGAGTCATTCTGATTTCATTACTGTTGATGATGTGTATGATTTGCTACAAACGAATCGTAATCAAATGATAGGCAATGAGATAAAGAATATTGACATTCACGAAATTGAATCGTTGGTAGAACAAAATCCTATGGTGCTCGATTGCGAGACATACACGACAATCAAAGGCGAGTTGTATGTTCGCATCAAACAGCGTACACCCATAGTGCGTGTGTTGGAGGGTGTCGATAGTTATTACATTGACGAGGAAGGAATGAAAATGCCTATGTCGCGACATGCTTCGGCACGTGTGGTGGTTGCTTCGGGCAATGTGAGCGAGGAGAATATACCAACGATCTTGTCGTTCGTTCGTGAAATTAAGAAAGATGAATTGTTATCACCGATGATAGAACAGATTTATGTCACAAATCAGTCAGAATATGTTCTTGTAAGTAAGGTGGGACCTGCAAAGATAGACTTCGGCGATGCCGATAATTTTGACCGCAAGTTCCGCTACATACGGACATTTTACACGGCTGACAAAGTTCGTGAGAATTGGCAGAATTATGAGCGAATCTCGGTGAAATTCAATAATCAAATAGTATGCACAAAAAAATAAAATAAAAAAAGTATGGAAGAAAATGTAAATGGTCAACCAATTGTTGACAAAAGCAAGGCATTCTCTGCAATTGATGTTGGAACTACAAAAATTGTAGCTTTGGTAGGATGCAGCAGAGAAAATGGTACGTTGGAGATTCTCGGAAAAGGCGAAGTTGATTCTGTCGGACTGAAAGTCGGTCAGGTTGCCAATGTGGCGTATGCTTCGGCTTCTATTCGTGAGGCGGTGAAGTTTGCTCGCGAGACTGCGGGATTTTTCCCTGAAAATGTTGTCGTTGGTGTTGCGGGTCGTCATATCCGCACTACGAAACACTGCGTTCCTCGTAATCGAGTAAATCCTGATGCACCAATAACACAAGAAGAACTTGACGACATTATGGAAGATGCATATAATGTCGGATATGGAGCAGATGAACAGATTATTCAGGTTATTCCGTTGAATTACTGCCTGAATAATATCGAAACGGTTGAAAATCCTATCAATATGACGTGTAACCATATCGATGCGAATTTTCACATCGTATTGGGTAAGATACAATGTCTGAACCAGTTGAAACAAAGTGTGGAACTTGCCGGTTTAAAACTGGAGAGATTCTATTTGGAACCATTGGCTTCCGCTGCTGCTGTTTTGAATGACAAACAAAAAGAAGAAGGTGTAGCCTTGATTGATATAGGAGGCGGAACTACCGACATCGCAATTTTTAAGGATAACGTGTTGTGTACCACATTTGTGAATCCTATTGCAGGAAATGTCATCACACAAGATATTAAGATAGGTTGCAACATATCGGAGGCTGAGGCGGAAATGCTCAAAGTCAATTATGGTGAGGCAATCAAGGATTTTGCAGATGAAAATGTTGTGTATCAGTTTGTTGATGCATGTCAGAATACAAAAGAAATAAGTCAAAAAACGTTGGCAGGAATTATCCAATCACGTGTTGAAGATATAATCGATGCTGCATTGATGAAGATCGGAACTTCGGTATTTGGAACGAATCTGGGTGCTGGCGTTGTGGTAACGGGTGGCGGATCAAACCTTAAAAATTTGCCTCAACTTTTGACGTATAAGGTTAGAAGTACGGTAAAGGTTTCTAATCCGATAGAAAAAGTGTATTATCCCCAAGACGTCACATTGTTCAACAATGCAAAATATTCTACCTCTGTTGGTTTGTTGATGTATGCCGAGGAATTGTTTAACGAGAAACAACAAAAATTGGCGGCTTCTGTTGTTGAAGAACAACAGCCTGTCGTTGAAGAGCCTGTGCAAGCAGAATCGGTAGAAACAAAAGTTGCTGAACCTCACAAGCCAGAAGGGAAAAAGAAACAAACCCCATGGATTGATCGTCTTACAAAGACGATGACGGATATATTTGATATTCATTAATAAGTAAAGAACGTTTCATATTAAATTGTTAAAGCTATGGAAAACAATGAATTTGATATAACAAGTATGATTCCGACGGAATCTCGTAAGGCAGCTTCAATCAAAATCATCGGCGTCGGTGGTGGCGGTGGAAATGCGGCAAATAGAATGTATAACGAAGGAATCCAAGATGTTGACTTCATCATCTGTAACTCCGATAAAATGGATTTGGATAAAAGTCCTATTCCTACCAAGATTCGCTTGGGCGAAGGTCGTGGTTGCGGTAGCAATGCCGAAAAAGGTCAGGAGTACGCAAAAGAATGTACTGCCCAGATTCAGGAGGCATTGGAAAATACGCAGATGGTGTTTATCACTGCCGGTATGGGTGGTGGTACGGGAACGGGAGCTGCTCCTGTGATTGCCGAAATATCACAAAATATGGGTATTTTAACTGTTGCAATCGTCACTATGCCATATAAATTCGAAGGTAGCCGAAGAATGAGAAATGCAATGGCTGGTATAGAAGAACTTCGTAAACACGTCGATTCTATTCTGATTATTAATAACCAAACGTTGCGTGAACAGTATGGTGCTCTTACAATGACGGAATCGTTTGAGAAAGCCGATGGCATTCTTGCCGTTGCTGCTCGATCAATTGCTGAAATTATGCAGAAAACGGGATTCATCAACGTGGACTTCGAAGATGTGCGAGCAGTGATGAAAGATAGTGGTGTAGCCGTAATGGCTTCTGGTACGGCTTCTGGTAGCGAACGTGCATTCGAGGCTATTGAACGTACGCTTGATAGTCCGTTGTTAAACAAGGCCGATATTCGCGGAGCAAAGAAAATCTTGTTGAACATCACTTCTTCCGAAGAAAACGAATTGACTGGCGATGAGTTGGAAGTAATAATGGAATATATTCGTCAAAAGGCTGAAACCGACGTGGATATTACGTGGGGTTATATGAAAGACAAGCCTGAGGATGGTTCAGAATTACAAATCACGTTGATTGCAACTGGTTTCGAGATTGAAGATATTCCAGAATTTCAAAAACCGGTAGAAAAGAAAGTCATTTTGGTGAATCCGGCTCAACCACAAACCGTTGTTGAACAAAAGCAAGAACCACTTGCGACAGGAACGCAACGGGAGTTGTTTTCCGATACTCAGGCAATATCGACAACACAAGGTGTTGATGATTTGAACCGTTTGGACGATGACGATGTTTTTGAAAATATCATTTCTACTCCTGCATATTTGCGTCGTGATGCCGATCTGAAGACACCCGAGGTGAAATCGGAATTTTCAAAATCGAGAGAAACGGAAATTGCTGTGGCAAACCGCATAAAAGGAACTGCCCCTTCGCAAATTTCGATAGATAAAGATTCTAAAGGCATAGGTTTTGGTGACAACAAATACCTAAATCATAACGTGGACTAATGCCCCCCGTTATAAAACATACTTTTTTCGCCCGAAGGAGTGCACCTTCGGGTTTTTTTATGTTGAAACTTATTGTGCTTCACGATGCTTTGCATTTTTGTCGTCCATAAATGCAAGATAATTTTTATATCGCGAAAGAGCAATTTTCCCGTCCTCCACGGCTTTTATCACATTACAGTTCGGCTCGTGCGAATGTGTGCAGTTATAGTATTGACAATCAGACGAATACTTGAATATTTCGGGGAAATATTGGCTGATTTCCTCACTTTCCATATTGAGCAAGCCGAAGGCCTTTACTCCAGGAGTGTCGATAATGGCTCCTCCGTTGGTTGTTTCGTACATTTCGGCAAACGTGGTGGTGTGTTGTCCTTTATGGAACGATTTCG
>JAEEQV010000076.1:0-9128 GCA_016285445.1 Bacteroidales bacterium | reverse complement strand
AATGGTAACCTGTCGTTCCTGCATGGCTTCGAGCAAGGCACTCTGTACTTTCGACGGAGCACGGTTGATTTCGTCGGCAAGGATGAAGTTCGCGAAAATAGGACCTTTCTTCACCACGAAATCTTCGTTTTTCTGACTATAAATCATTGTACCGAGCAAATCGGCAGGCAACAAGTCGGGAGTAAACTGAATACGACTGAAAGAAGCGTTGATGGTTTTAGCCAACGTGTTGATTGCCAAAGTTTTTGCAAGTCCAGGAACACCTTCAAGCAAAATGTTTCCATTGGAAAGCAGACCAATCAACAAGCCTTCAATCAAGTCTTTCTGACCAACAATCACTTTCTGCATCTCGTGCGAAACCAAATCAACAAAAGCACTTTCCTGCTGGATTCGGCTGTTCAGTTCCATAATGTCAACGTGGGAACCGCTGTTTACTGATGAATTTTCGTTCATATTCTGTGTCTTTTATATCTTTTTCAAAAATCGACCGAAATTACAAAATCCGACCAATCAATGAAACAGAAAAGTCAGAAATTTATTGTGATTGTTGAAAACTTATGGGGAATGTTTATTATTTCCCCAAAATATGAGGTGTGCTTGCAAAAACTGATTAACTTTGCGAAAAAACAAATAAGAAAATGGCTACATTAAGAAAATCTTCAAACAAAATGCTTGCTGGCGTTGCAGCTGGTTATGCAGAATATTTTGGTATTGATGTGACGCTGATGAGAATCCTCTTTGTTGTTGCAACTATTTGTGCATCGTTTGGTTTGTGGGTATATCTTATCAGTTGGATTTTAATGCCGGAATAAATGAAAGTTGCTCTTTTAAGCATTGGCGACGAGTTGTTGATAGGAAAGACCGTCAACACAAATGCTTCGTGGCTTGGCGACCATTTATCAACGCTTGGCTTTGACATTCATTGCGTGGAAACGATTTCCGACAATCGTGAACAGATTATTTCGTCGCTCAACCGACTGATTCCCGAAAACAATGCGGTAATCATCACTGGCGGACTTGGTCCGACCAACGACGACATAACCAAACACGTGTTGTGCGAATTGTTCAACACCGAGTTGGAATTCAATCAGCAGGCATACGACGGAATGGCAAACTACGTGCTGTCGCGCAATCAGGAAATCAATGCGAACAACAAGACGCAGGCACTGTTCCCCAAAGCGGCGAAATTGATTCCGAATCCGTGCGGAACGGCGTCAGGAATGTGGTTTGAAAAGAACGGAACTGTGGTAATTTCGCTTCCTGGCGTGCCTCACGAAATGAAGGCTATCATGACGGAATCGGGCATTCCTTGGCTCAAGGCCAAATTTGAACTGCCTGCAATCTATCACCGTCATGTGTTGGTTTCCAACATTACGGAATCGAAATTGGCTGAAACCATCGCCGATTGGGAAGCGCAGCTGCCGCCGCAAATTCATTTGGCATATCTGCCTTCACCGGGCTATGTGAAATTGCGTATGACGTGTACGGCAAGCAACGAGGCGGAAGCACACACGTTGGTTGCGAATGAGGAAAAGAAACTTCGTGCCATCATAAATCCATACATTTGGGGCTTCGACGACGATACCATTGAATCTGTCATTGGAAAGTTGCTCACAAAATATGGAGAAACCGTTTCCACTGCCGAAAGTTGCACAGGCGGAAACATCTCAAAAATGATTACAAGCATTTCGGGCAGTTCAGCATATTACTACGGAAGCATTATTTCGTATGATAATTCCGTAAAAATCAAACAGTTGAATGTGAATCCGAGCGATATAGAACGCGTTGGCGTGGTGAGCGAGGAAGTGGTGAGAACAATGGCATCCAAAGTTCGAAAGAAAATCGGTACGACCTACGGAATTGCCACATCGGGCATAGCAGGACCAACGGGAGGAACGGAGGAAAAACCAGTGGGAACAGTCTGGATTGCCGTCGCTTCGGAGCAAAACATTGTGACACAGAAGTTTATGCTTGGTAAAGAACGAGATACAAATATCGAAAAAGCAACGGTGTATGCCTTGAGAATGTTGCAGCAACTCATTCTAAATGAACATAATGCAACAATCTAAGACAAAAATACTATTCGTCTGTTTGGGCAACATTTGTCGTTCGCCGTTGGCGGAAACGATTATGTGCGATTTGCTCACCAAGAAAAATCTCAGCGACAAATACGAAGTTGACTCGGCGGGAATTCTCGACTATCACGAAGGGGAGAAAGCGGATTACCGAATGCGCTGCCATGCAAGTTTTCGAGGCTACGACATCACACATCTGTCACGTCCTGTGCAAAAGTCCGATTTTGATAAGTTTGATTTGATTTTTGGCATGGACGAACAAAATATTCGTGATTTGCAGTCAATTGCACAAAGCGACGAGCAACGGCAGAAAATCCGTCGTCTGATTGACTATTGTGGCGAATTTAACCGTCCGACCATTCCCGACCCATATTACGGCGGCGACGATGGTTTCCGTTTAGTAATTGATATGCTTGAAGTTGCATGCAAAAATCTTTTGCAAGAATTGGAATCAAAATGAGTGAAGAAAAGCCCATATTACCTTTCATAATTGGTCCTACAGCCACGGGAAAAACGCGTTTGGCTGCGTTGGTAGCTGACGAAATCAATTCCGAGATATTATGTGCCGATTCCCGTCAGGTGTATCGAAAAATGAACTTGGGCACAGGTAAGGATTACGACGACTATATTGTTGACGGGCGGCAGGTTCCATACCATTTAATGGATATTGCCGACGCAGGGGAGAAATTCAATCTGTTTAAGTTCTACGATGCTTTTCAAACTGCCTACAAAGACGTTGTGAATAGAGGCAAACAGCCGTTGGTGTGCGGTGGCACGGGTATGTATGTAGAGGCAATCATAAAAGACTACAATATGCATAAAGTTCCCGAAGATACGGCGTTTCGTCAGGCTTGCGAGTTACGCGACTTTGACGATTTGGTCGAAGAACTTAAAACATATAAAACGCTTCACAACACCACGGATATTGATTCCAAAAAACGAGTGATTCGTGCCTTAGAAATTGCTCGATATGAAGCGACTCATCCTGCTGAAAAACAAGAACATACGTGTCCGTATTCACCTTTGACGATAGGAGTGATGGTTTCACGCGACGAGCGACGCAAGCGAATCGCACAACGCTTCCAAAAACGTCTTTCCGAAGGAATGACAAGCGAGGTGGAGCAACTTCTCAAAGATGGCGTGCCCGCAGAAACGTTAATCTATTACGGCTTGGAGTATAAATATCTTACGCTTTACGTAACGGGGAAAATTACAAAATCCGAAATGGAAGAACAATTATTCACGGCAATTTGCCAGTTTGCCAAACGTCAGATGACGTGGTTTCGGGGAATGGAACGCCGTGGCATACACATTCATTGGATTGACGGAGAATTGCCGATGGAAGAACGAAAGGATAACGTGTTAAAAATTATTTCCCCATATCTCAAATAACCATGATATCCATTGTAGAGACGCGCCATGGCACGTCTCTACAGAAACAGCATCGTTTATTTCCCAAAGAAATACCCGTTCACGTTGATAGATTCAGGATGGAATTTTTCTGACTTAGCATCAAAACCGATGATATTTAACTTTGTTGGAATAAATATGTAGTTCGGGTCGGATGTTTGGAGAATCAATTGTTCGCCATTTTTTGCCCGTAGTTCTGCTGTGTCTATCAATATGTTATGATTTGTTTTGAATTTGAGCAAAAATCGGTGGTTTGAATCCATTTTGTAGTTGTCGTTACCAGAGTATTTGGTTATATATTGCACCTTTGTGTATCCTTGTGGAACGGTCAATGCCGAATCATTGTAGGAGAAGTAAATCGATTCACCATTTTCTGCTACGACAGGAACACGGTTAATATCGTCGGTTTCTTCGTCATAATAAGAATAGGGCATTGCGAATGAAACCCACTGATCAGTTGATTTCTTGCCATATTCGCGTTCCAAATAATACATTTCGCCAGACAGTTTCTTTTTGTCATTGGCTGGAAGTGTGGTAAACCATTCGTCGAACGTTTCTCTATTCATTGGAAGCGAATCGGGAGCGTTTCTTTCAATGATTTTTGAAACGGATGCCGACATAATATGTTTTGTCAGTTGGAAGAAGTTCATAGGTTGTGCCGACGAAAGCAGGAACAATAAGCAGAATGTGAGCGGAATCCAAAGGATTCGTTTGTTTTTGTTCACTATCAAATAAACGCAAACCACAAAGAACCAGAAGGTTTCGAGCAAGATGTACAGTCGGTTCGTGGTGATTCCGTAGTCGCTCACTCTGCGGAGTATTGCCACCGACATAAGCACGAGCAACGGCAACATAAGCCACGGAAAGAGTTTCGCCATTTTGCACTCGAACGATTTAACGCCTTGTTGCACAGCGGGATAGAGCAGAACTTCGACGATAATCATTCCGTACATCATCACCGACACCATCCACGAAACCGTCCCTTTCGGCAGTTCCCACGAAATCAGAATTTTGCACAGATACGCGTACATCACAGCTAAATAGCAGAGTGTGAGCGGAATGAACAAATAGCGGGTTACGCCAGTGTAGAATTTCGAGCCATAGAGATTGTCGTCGTGCTTGTTTTCGTTTGGAATGCGAATGAGAAACAGACAGACGGGGAGAAGCACCATAAACGGCAGCAAAGAACGGAGATACCACATACTCGAAATGTTGGATGAAAACAATTCATCGATGCCAAATATCAGCAAAGCCGAAGCACCCACAAGTATGCCCGAAATCATCAGAGATATAATTACGGCGCCACACGTTCTCCAACTGAAGTTCCACAATTGTACGTCGTTCTTCTTTTTCAGAAACGACACGCAAACCGTTCCGCACAATATGGCGACAAACACGGCAAGTCGTGCTAAGAAAATAGACTCGTAGGATTTTTCTATCGTTTCAGATAAAAAGGTTTGATATAAATAAAATGCATCAATTGCAGCGACGACAATCGCCACGGCATACAGAATCCACGCACGTTTCTTGTTTTCGACTTCTTCCTTCCACAATTCAAAAAACAGCGATATGCACATACCCATACCAATGAAATAGGTGACAAATCCTTTCTGTAATTCGCAGTCATTGATTTCATTACCAGAACATTTCATCGTAAGCCAATAGCATACGCCAAGCAAGAGAACAGAAAATATGAATGTGGCCGGGAAACGCACCGCCAATGCGTTCAGCGATTGTTTGATTTGAGAAAATGAAAGTTTCATACTAATTTCTTTTGGGGGTAAAGATAGGGAAATTATAATTTACAATGCACAATTATGTTAAACGTAATTAAGCATTGAATATTGTGCATTGAGCATTATTTCACATCCTGCACAAGACGGACAGATTGCCCGCTGAGGCGGTAGTAGTTGCCCGTGCCCACGTAGTAGCTGTAGAAGTCCAGACAGTACGCGTAGTAGTAGTTAGCCGAACCCGACCAATAGTTGCCGTAGGAACCAACGTCGTACACACCCGTCCCTTTACGGTAGCCCGCAGCAGGAAGAAACACCGCACCATACGACTGCATTACCGCCCATTCGTCAAGAGAATACACGTTCGTTGAATAATTGCCAGGGTCGTATGTGAACCTTACCGACGACGGCGTTTCCGTCGCCCAACTATCGGGCAACAATATCAAGCCGTTCACATTGTTTACTTTTCCCTGTCCCATCAAGCGGTTTGCCTGTGCACGACCAGAAATCAAATGGTTCCATTCGCTAGATGTAAGCGTCCGCCACATTCCCGCTTGGTTTCCACCGTTGGAAATCTTGTTGTACACGCCCCAATCGTAGTTCGTTCCCGCAATGTCGTTTGTACCATCGCCGTAGTCGCTATAACCCGTGCTTGTCATATATGGATTCTTGCCGTTGTAGCTGCTCGTTCCCCAACCAAATAAATCAATCCAACCATCGTATAAGGAAGAAATTTTTGCATTGTCGCTATTGATGCCTTTTTCGTACACCGTGCCATAAATGGAATCTCCCACAAAATCCCATTGGTGTTCCGCAAACCGCCACGTGCCAGTGCTTGCCTGATATTGCAAGTTTCCTTGCGAGAAATACACTTTTGTTGAATCACTCACCGAAAATTCGGCACGGATGGCACCGTCCTTTATAGGCGCTTGGGCTTGGGCTACAAAGGGTAGCAACAGAAAGGGTAGTATGGAACGAAAAAGTTTCATAATTTCAATTTTGAGAAATAGGAATCCATAAGTTTTTTTCTTTTGCATATTGTTCAACAACCCGTTGTTCTACATCGAAAACGTTTGCATCTTTTTTGCTTTCTCGAAGTTGTTTTTCATATAATTTGCAGCGTCCACAGAGTTCATTGGCGATTTCAATGATTCTTCTATTTTCCGCCGTTTCCTCTTTGTCGCCTCTTTGTGAAATTTTTCACATCCTGCACAAGGCGTACAGACTGCCCGTGGTAGCGGTAGCCGTAGTGCGTGCCCACCTCGTCACTGCAGATGTACAGATAGCTCGTTTTGCCACCGTCGTAAGCCGAACTCGACCAACAGAAGCTGCGGGAACCAACGTCGCATACAAGCGTTCCGTAACGGCTGCCCGCAGTAGGAAGAAACACAGCACCGTTTGCTTCCATCTTCGCCCAATCACAAACCGTATATGTGTTTACCGAATAACCGTTCGCTCCGCATTTGAATGTTACACCTGTAGGAGTTGTCCAGTTGTCAGGCAAAAATATGCATCCGTTCACTCCGTTAACTGTAGCAGTTCCGTACAACGCATCAGCGTCTGTTCTGTCATATCTTAAATATCTCCATTCTTTGTATGTGAGCGTCCGCCACAATCCCGTTTGGTTTCCGCCGTTGGAAATCTTGTTGTACACGCCCCAATCGTAATTTGTGCCAGCAATGTCGTTTTCGCCGTCACCATAATCAGTATTAATTTCTTTACTTGTCATATATGGATTCTTGCCGTTGTAGCCACTCGTTCCCCAACCAAACAAATCAATCCAGCCATTATATTTTTCTGAAATATTCTTGTTGTCAAATCCTACAATATCAAACTGATGTTCCGCAAACCGCCACGTGTTCGTGCTTGCTTGATATTGCAGATTTCCTTGCGAAAAATACACCTTTGTGGAATCGCTCACGGAAAATTCGGCACGGATGGCACCGTCTTGTATCTGCACGCTCTGTGCCGCAACTGCCAATGGCAGAAGGAGAGAAAGGAATATGGAAGGGAAGAGTTTCATAAATTTGAATTATTTGAGTGCAAAGATAAGAGAATTGTGGGCAAACAATAAAAAGTTTTTGTAATTTTGTAACGAAAAAAGGGCTGAATTCTCTTAATTTTTAATTCATAATTAAATCCCTATCTTTACCAAAACTTTTCATTTGGAACTTATGACTCCAAAACGATTCATACTCTTTGTTTTTCTCCTTGCTGGCATTGCGGCGTGGGCTCAGCAGGATGACAAAGTGATTTTTGCAGTAAAACTTAACAACAAGTGGGGCTACATGAAACCTAATGGAGAATATCTTGTTGCACCGAAATATGATGACGCAGAACGTTTTTACAATGGTTTTGCTAGTGTTAAACTAAGCAATAAGTGGGGGGCTATAGATACAACTGGGAGACTTGCAGTAAAATTCCAATATGATTGGGTTTTATCCTTTGGTCCTTACGGATGGGCTCAAGTTTGTATTAGAGAGAAATTTGGATATATTGATAAAACGGGGAATTTGGTTATTCCCGCTAAATATGACTTAAACAGTGTTTTTAAATATGGTTTTGCACGTGTAAATGTTGGTGGAAAATACGGATATATAGACACTACTGGCAAGATTATCATTGCCCTTCAATTTTGTAATGCAGATTTATTTCAAGAGAATGGATTGGCTCGGGTTAAGGTATGTTATGAAATAGACAGAAAGAACACAAGTAAATATGAATATAATTATGTGGACGAAGATATTACAGAAGAATCTGGAGAGCAATATGATTCTACTAAATATGGTTTCATAAACAGAATGGGTAAGTATGTAATAAATCCTCAATTTGACGATGCATGGTGTTTCTCTGACGGCTTGGCAAGTGTTGAAATAAACAATAAATGGGGCTATATAGATACGACTGGAAATTATATTATCAAACCTCAATTTGATGCTGCGTGGAGTTTTATAAATGGTTTAGCAATTGTTAAAATAAACGACAAATGGGGTTTTATAGACTTAACGGGAAAATTTGTTATAGAACCTAAATTCCAGGCCGCAAACGTTTTTTCGGAAAACGGTTTGGCATGTGTAAAATATCATAATAATTGGGGATTCATAGACAAAACAGGTAGATTTGTGATAGAACCTATATATATAGATGCATATGATTTTTCTGATGGGATAGCATTAGTTAAAAATGATAAATATAAATGGGAAGGAATTGACAAAAATGGTAATATAGTGATAGAACCTATATATGACCATATTTGGTCATTTAGGAAAGGTTATGCACCTTTCCTTTTGAACAATAAATGGGGGGTGATTGATACTACTGGAAGAATTATCATAGAACCAAAGTATGATAGAATTGAATGGTAGAAAAACTTTTTATTTCACATCCTGCACAAGACGGACAGATAGCCCGTGGCTGCGGCTTATTATGCGTGCTCTCGCATCGTAATAGACGTGTAGAAAGCCTGCTTCGTAGTGGTGGCAATCGGAACTCGACCAGTAGAAGCCGCCGAAACCCACATTGCTCACGTCTGTGCCGTCGCGGTAGCCAGCAGCAGGAAGAAACACGGCACCATTCGCCTCCATTTTGTCCCAATCGATAGTGGAATATATGTTTTGAGGGCAAACATCTATTCTATTATTTATTATTGCTATTTCATTTGTAAATGTGACACCCTTAGGAGGTTCCCAGTTATCTGGTAACAGAATCAATCCTTTTACTCCATTTACGATTGCCATTCCTTGCAAATAACGAGCATTGAGTCTCTTAGAAACCACATATTCCCATTCCTTATGTGTCAATGTACGCCATAAACCAACTTGGTTGCCCCCATTGGAAATCTTGTTGTACACGCCCCAATCGTAGTTCGTTCCCGCAATGTCGTTTATACCATCGCCGTAGTCGCTATAAC
>JAEEQV010000075.1:0-9197 GCA_016285445.1 Bacteroidales bacterium | reverse complement strand
GGACCTCTATTATTTACCCTTTCCCCCGCCACACCCGCAGACCCTGCTTCTGGGATGATCCCAAACAGGCGGAACAACAGTTACGTAAAGTTACATCCATAAAAAAATGGACCGAAGCGTACGCTGCTGTTGAAAAAGCGTCGGAAGACTTGCAAGTGCTTGCCGATTTTTATAAAGATGGTGAGGCAAGTATGGAAGACGTCGAAAATCAGTATAATGAAACATTGCAACTGCTTGAAAATCTTGAATATAAAAATATGCTTCAAAAGGAGGAAGATCAGTTTGGAGCTATTTTGAAGATTAATCCGGGAGCTGGTGGCACTGAAAGCCACGATTGGGCATCGATGTTGTTAAGAATGTATATGCGTTGGGGCGAGGCAAATGGTTACAAAGTAAATACTATTGATATTCAGGACGGAGATATTGCAGGTATCAGTTCGGCTACAATCGAGTTCGAGGGCGAATATGCCTACGGCTACTTAAAAGGCGAGGCAGGTGTTCATCGTTTGGTTCGAATTTCTCCGTTTGACGCTGGTGCCCGCCGACATACCTCGTTCGCTTCGGTGGATGTTGTTCCCATGGTTGATGACACTATTGAGATCGTGATAAATCCTGCCGATTTGGAATGGGACACCTACCGTTCGAGTGGTGCGGGTGGACAAAATGTCAACAAGGTTGAAACCGCTGTTCGATTGCGCCATAAACCTACTGGTATCGTAATTGAAAATATGGAGACGCGTTCGCAATTGCAGAACAGGGAAAAAGCTCTTGCGTTATTGAAATCACAGTTGTATCAGATGGAATTGCACAAACGTGAGGAGGAACAGGCTGCCCGCAATGGCGAGAAACTCAAGATAGAGTGGGGTTCGCAAATTCGTAATTATGTGTTGCATCCATATAAATTGGTGAAAGACGTTCGTACGGGATACGAGACAACCAATACACAAGCAGTATTAGATGGAGATTTGAATCCTTTTATCAAGGAATATCTTATGTGGTTGTCGCGACCAAGCGAATAATTACAATTCGCAACTTACGACTTCGTCCATGGGAATGTCCCACGGCGCACAATCAATTTTTGGTACGATTTGCCACGGAAAACAAATGCCCATTTTGTGACAGTTTGTTTGTGGTAAGAATCTGTCGTAGAAACCTTTGCCTCGTCCCATGCGACCACCATTCTGGTCGAATGCAAGTCCGGGGATGATTGCCAAATCGATTTTCTTATAATCGGAGAAAATTTCACCAGTCGGCTCGCTAATGCCAAATTCACCCATGGTCATACTTGCAATGTCGGTAAATGTGTGTAGTTCAAGTTTTTCACCAATGACTTTGGGCAAAAGGAATGTTTTTTCGTGCGACCATTTTTGAATCAGGTCGTGCGGATTGACTTCGTCGGTCAAGGACTAAAAGCAGAGAACATTTTTTGCTTTCTGAAATTTCTCATTTTGTTCAATAGCGTTGCAAACCAACTTGGAATAGCGTTGCAGCTCTTCTGCCGATTTGCTTCTTGTTTGCGAAAGCATTGCTTTGCGAATGGTCATTTTCATAACGAAGTTTTTTAGAATAATGCACAACTCCCGAAGGAATTGTGCATTATGAGTTACCTATATTTTTTTCAAATATGCCTCGACATTTTTTCTGATTCGTTCGGCAATATCGCCTTCGGTGCCACGATTTTTCACAAATGTGTCGCCCGTAATGTGCTCAAACAATTCAATGTATCTGTCGCTGATTGACGTAACGATTTGAGGCGTCATTTCAGGAACTTTCTGACCTTCCTTGCCTTGGAAACCGTTTGACATAAGCCATTCACGAACAAATTCCTTTGATAATTGTTTTTGTGGCTCGCCATTCTTGAAACGTTCCTCGTAGCCCTCAGCATAGAAATAACGTGATGAATCTGGAGTGTGAATTTCATCAATCAAATAGATTTTTCCGTCTTTTTTACCAAATTCATATTTTGTGTCAACCAAGATAAGACCACGTTTTGCCGAAATTTCTGTACCTCTTTTAAAAAGGGCAAGAGTATATTTTTCCAAAATTTCGTAGTCTTCTTTGGAAACAAGACCACGTTTTAGGATTTCTTCTTTGGAAATATCCTCATCATGTTCGCCTATTTCAGCTTTTGTCGTAGGAGTGATGATTGGTTTGGGGAATTTTTGGTTTTCCTTCATTCCGTCAGGCAATTTTATGCCACAAAGTTCGCGAGCCCCGTTTTTATAAGCTCTCCAAGCACTTCCGCAAAGATATGCGCGAACAATCATTTCAACAGGGAAACCTTTGCATTTCAAACCAACAGTCACCATAGGGTCTGGGTTTGCGAGTTTCCAGTTAGGACAAATATCTTTTGTGTCATCCAAAAATTTCGAAGCAATTTGATTTAACATTTGACCTTTGTAAGGAATTCCCTTTGGCAAAATGACATCAAAAGCAGAAATACGGTCAGTAGCGACCATTACGAGAATGTCGTCGTTGATGCTATATACATCGCGAACTTTTCCGTTATACACACCTGTTTGACCAGGAAAATTAAAATTTGTTTTAGTTAAAGCGTCCATTATAATAAGTATTATTTATCTATTGTTTCTTTATCAAATGCCGATATTATGTAAGATACTAATCTATGTCTTACGATATCTTTCTCGTTAAAGTTGATTGTTTCTATTCCTTTTGTTTTCTCCAACAAAGATACTGCTTTTGCAAGTCCAGATTTGTTTTTGTCGGGTAAATCTATTTGCGTTATGTCGCCAGTCACGATGAATTTTGCATGTTCGCCCATTCGTGTCAGGAACATTTTGAGCTGGTTCAACGTGGCATTTTGTGCTTCGTCGAGAATCACAAACGCATTGTTGAGCGTTCTACCTCGCATGTAGGCAAGCGGAGCGATTTGAATCACGTTGGTGTCGAGATATTCTTGCAGTTTGCGCGGTTGTAACATATCTTGCAATGCATCGTAGAGCGGTAGATACGGATTTAATTTCTCCCGCATATCGCCAGGCAGGAAGCCTAACTTTTCTTCTGCCTCAACGGCTGGGCGACATAATATGATTCTCTGTACGGCTTTGTCCTTCAATGCTTTAACGGCAAGAGCGACAGCGGTATATGTTTTTCCCGTACCGGCAGGACCAATTGCAAAAATTAAGTCATTTTCCACGCATTTCTCCACCATTTTCTTTTGGTTGGTGGTACGTGCCTTTATCGGTTTTCCGTCATTGCCGTAAAACAGAATGGCATTGTTGGGATTTTCGTTATTGTACAAACTTTCGTTGCTCTCGTAATTGGAAAGAATGTCTTGAATTTGTTGGAGCGAAATTCCGTGGTAGCGCTGCGTGTGAGTCAGAATTTTTTGAAACTGACATTCAAAATTCTTCGTTTCCTTTTGACTGCCGATAATATGAATCTCATTTCCCCGAGCAATGATTTTCAACTTGGGAAAATACTTGCAGATACACTCAAATTTCTCATTCTGAACACCGAAAATATCCAATGGATCGACGGTATCTAAATATATTATCTGCTCAGTCATTTTGTTTGTAAGAATTTTTATATCTTTGGTAACAAATGTAAGAATTTATTTTTTCTTGACATAAAAGTGTTAAAAAAGAATGCTAACCGTTTCGTTAACAACAGACTGGGGGAACTCAGGGATATATACAGGATTATTTAAGGCGAAGCTCATACAAAGGCTTCCTGGCACTCAAATTGTTGATATTTCGAACGAAATTAAGCCATTTGATGTGGGTCAGGCGGTATTTTCGTTGCGAAATGCGTTTTCGCATTTCCCACAAAAGACGATTCACATTGTGAGCGTGGCTTCGGCAAATATACAGGATAAGACAAAAAACCACGAATATGTGTGTTTGCAATATAATTATCAGTATTTCATAGGACCGAATAATGGTTTGTGGAATATGTTGTTTGAGGAAACTCCGACGGAAGTTTATAAAATCCCGACAGCTGCGCAAAAATCGTTAGGAAATTTCCAGGAAGCCGATGCCATTGTTGAAACTATCAACAAAATAGCTATCGGATTGCCTATTGACCGGATAGGGGAGAAAACGACCTGTTATCCTGCCTATAAGATGTTGGCTCCGATAGTGACCGACAGTATGCTGGAAGGCAGATTCCTTTATTTTGACTCATACGGGAATGGTATTACCAATATTCCGATAACCTTGTTTGAAACGGCTCGAAGAGGCAGATTTTTTTCTATCATGATAGATTCGAAGCGATATAGCACCGATGAAATTACCGAGAATTATGAACCGAAGGATAAATCTTCAAAAATTATGGCATTATATAATGTTTCGGGTTTCTTGGAAATTGCTATACCGTATAATCCCTTAGAGAAATTTTTCCATATAGATAGTGAGCATACCTCAATCTTCGTTCATTTCTACGATACCGAAGAAGAAAAAAATAATTTTGGATTGATATAGATTTTTCTTGTTTTGATAGCACAAAAAGTAATTATCAAATTCTCAATGAAATTGCGTCTCATTTTTACCATATTGACATTATTCACAACACTTTGCGGGTATTCGCAAATCATGTACGACCAATATGTGAACCCCGGATATGCACAAATTAAGTCGGTAACGCTTCGTCCTGTGGTAAAAACAAGACTTTCGTCATCTACAATTCGCGTTGGTCCCGAAAAGGGTGATTCTCTTGCAACGCCGGTAATGTCGTTGCTTGGCGAAAACCAAGGATTGATGATGGATTTTGATATTCTGGAAGAGGAGATTCGACCGCTCCAATGGCGCATAATCCACTGCGACCGAAATTGGAGAAAATCCAATCTTGTGGAATCCGAATATATGACGGTTGTTGACTGCGATTTTCTGATTGACGGAGATTTTGCCGATTTTTCGTACAATACGACGGTGCCGTATGTTCATTACGATTTCTATTTTCCGTTTCATGGAGGTTCAAGTACGCCTGAATTCAAGTTCCTCATGTCGGGAAACTACGTGGTTCAAGTTTATGAGGGTGATGGGGAATCAGGTATAGTTCTTATTCAAAAACGATTTGTCGTAACCGAGCAACTTGTTGAAATTCAAGCAGAAGTGAATCGACCGAATCTTGTGCAATATATGGACGACTCGCAACAAATTTCTATGAAGATTGTGCCTCACGGCTTCGATTTGTCAACATTCGACAAAGATTTGTACGTTGTATATCGTCAAAATGGACGTTGGGATAACACAATTTGCGGTATTCAGCCGAATCACGTTTCGGGTGACGGCACCTTGGTTTTCAACGACAACAGAAATGCTCTGTTCAAAGGCGGCAATGAATTTCATAATTTCCATTTCAAAAATCTGCGGATAGCCACAGCCCCAGTTGATTATATTGAAAAAAACGACGGGAAATATTTCGTGTATCTCCATCCCGACAGAGATTGGCACGCTGCCTACACGTCAACTGCCGATTTGAATGGAAATTTCCTAACGAGCGAAGACACACATAACAACGCTGATTATTTTGCAGATTACGCCGAAGTGAAATTCACGCTTCCGTATCACCGAAATTATTACGATACACTTGATTTATACGTATTTGGCGGTTTCAACGACTGGAAACTGAACGACGAAAACAAAATGACCTACAACGAGGAACGTCAGCAATATGAAGCGTCAATTCTGTTGAAACAAGGGTATTACAACTATAAATATGTGAAAGCATCGCCTGATTTCAAAACAATTGATGAAACAGACGTTGACGGCAGTTTTTACCAAACGGAAAACGAATACGAGATTTTTGTGTATTTTTACGATTATGCACAGGGATACGACAGGTGCGTAGGATACAAGAAAATTAAGAATTAAAAATTAAGAATGTAGAGACGCAATGTATTGCGTCTCATCTGTAAAACAACGATGGACAACGTAGAGACGCGCCATGTCACGTCTCTACAAACAAGAAAATGTAATTATGATTATAAAAGAGGCAACATTTGTAAAAAGTGTAACGAACTACAAACAATGTCCGTCACCCGACAAGCACGAAGTGGCGTTCATCGGGCGCTCGAATGTGGGGAAATCGTCGTTAATCAATATGTTATGTAATAACAGCAAATTGGCAAAAACTTCAGGTACGCCAGGAAAAACGCAGACCATCAATCATTTTTTGATAAACAAATCGTGGTATTTGGTTGATTTGCCTGGTTATGGATATGCCAAGGTGAACAAAACGATTCGTCAGAAATTTGAGGATTTTATCAGTGCATATCTAATTAATCGCGAAAATCTTGATTGTGTATTTGTGTTGGTCGATAGTCGTCACGAACCCCATAAGATTGATTTGGAATTTATACGTTGGTGTGGTGAAAAGCAAATTCCCATTGCCATTGTAATGACCAAAGCCGACAAATTAAAGTCGACGGAATTAGAAAAAAATATTCAAGTCTATCAAGAAACGCTGTTCCAAGAATGGGAAGAATTACCGCCAATGTTTGTCTCGTCGGCCGAAAAAAAGACGGGAAAAGAGGATTTGCTTGATTATATTGGCGAGATTGTGGAAGGAACGACTGACAATGATTAAAAATACAATATAAATCTTATCTTTGCAGAGAAAAATATAGAATATGAATATCGCAATTGTTGGAACAGGATATGTGGGGTTAGTTTCGGGTACATGTTTTGCCGAAATGGGTTCTCACGTAACGTGTATTGATGTTGATGAAGCAAAAATCAACAAACTGAAAAACGGCGAAATGCCTATTTATGAGCCTGGCTTGGAAGAACTCGTGAAACGCAACGTGGAATATGGTCGTTTGATGTTCTCTACCGATTTGACTGCTGTTATTGATTCAGTTGAAGTTGTTTTTTCGGCTGTGGGTACACCTCCTGATGAAGATGGTAGTGCCGATTTGAAATATGTATTGGCTGTTGCCCGTCAATTCGGACAAAATATCAAAAAATACACGATTCTTGTTACCAAAAGTACCGTTCCCGTAGGAACTGCTCAGAAAGTGAAAGCGGTTATTCAGGAAGAATTGGATAAGCGAGGAGAGAAAATTCCTTTTGACGTGGCATCGAATCCGGAATTTTTGAAGGAAGGTGCTGCTATTAAGGATTTTATGAGTCCTGAACGTGTTGTGGTCGGCACGGAATCGAAACAAGCCGAAGAAGTGTTGGCAAAATTGTATCATCCGTTTTTGATACAAAATTTCCGTGTGATTTTTATGGACATTCCATCTGCCGAAATGACCAAATATGCGGCAAATGCGATGTTGGCGACGCGTATTTCGTTTATGAACGACATAGCAAACTTGTGCGAACGTGTTGGTGCCAATGTTGACAATGTTCGTCGTGGTATTGGTACGGATACTCGTATTGGTGCGAAATTCCTGTACGCAGGCTGCGGATATGGTGGATCTTGTTTCCCAAAGGATGTGAAAGCGTTGGTTCGTACGGGAAAGGAATTGGGTTATCCGATGAAAGTGATTGAAGCGGTGGAACAAGTGAACGACAAGCAGAAATCTATAGTATATGACAAGTTGGTGGCAAAACTTGGCGATGTGAAAGGAAAGACGATTGCATTGCTGGGACTTGCTTTCAAACCTGAAACCGACGATATGCGCGAGGCTCCGGCTCTTGTTGTTATTGAAAAATTGCTTCAGGCTGGGGCGATTCTTCGTGTGTTTGACCCAATTGCAATGACGGAATGTAAACGAAGAATAGGCGATGTGGTTACGTATTGCTCCGATTTGTACGATGCTGCCGACGGTGCCGACGCACTTGCATTGATGACCGAATGGCGCCAGTTCCGTATGCCTTCTTGGAACGTGATTCAAAAAGTGATGAAAGGCAACGTGGTTGTTGATGGTAGAAACATTTACAATAGGGAAGAGTTGGAGAGTTTGGGATTTGTTTACACTCGAATCGGCGAACAATAGAATTTAATACATTTGTAAAAAATAAAATACGATACAATGGAAGATTTGATTTTAGAATTGAAGAAAGAAATAATCGAAGTGTTGAATTTGGAAGAAGTAACTCCAGATGACATTGACAGCGATGCTCCTCTATTCGGCGAGGGTTTGGGACTTGATTCAATCGACGCTTTGGAACTTATCGTTTTATTGGAAAAGAATTACGGAATAAAATTGGCTAACGCTGCTGCCGGAAAAGAAGTTTTCAAGTCAGTTCGCGTAATGGCTGAATACATTGCAAAAAACAGAACGAAATAGTTTTTTGATGGCAGAAAAATTGGTGGTGACCGGAATGGGCGTCATTTCGGGACTTGGTGTCGGAAAGGAAAAAACGCTTGAAGCCTTGCTTGCGGAGAAATCTTCGGTAGGGAAGATTCGTTATTTGCAGACGGAGCATACCGACATACCCGTTTCCGAAGTGCCTATGACGGATTTGGAAATGAAATCTCTGCTGAATATTCCACCAAATCAGCTTGTTACACGTACGCCGTTAATGGCTATGATAGCCGTGAAAGAAGCGCTGCAACAAGCAAATATTACAGAAAATAAGACACAAAGAATTGCGTTTATCAACGGAACTACCGTTGGTGGAATGGAGAAAAGTGAGCAATTCTATTTGGATTTTCTTGAAAATGAAAATCATAAGGAATATATCGCGGCTCACGATTGTGGTGCAGGAACCGACGATGTTGCTGATTTTTTCAATGTTTTTGACTCAACGGTAACAATTTCCACAGCGTGTTCTTCGGCAATAAACGCTCTCATTTATGGCGCAAATCTCATTAAAACAGGCAAGACCGACATTGCTGTCGTTGGCGGTACGGAGTGTTTGAGCAAATTCCATCTGAATGGTTTCAATACGCTTATGATTCTTGATCGTGAACCATGCAAACCATTTTCTGCAAATCGCGTGGGATTGAATCTTGGCGAAGGTGCCGCCTATTTGGTGTTGGAAAAGGCGAGCAACGCACAACAACGTGGTGTGAAACCACTTTGTGAACTGAGTGGCTATGCAAATGCGTGTGATGCGTTCCATCAGACGGCGTCGTCACCTAATGGTCAGGGTGCTTTTCTCGCTATGCAGGGAGCTTTGGCAGACGCACAATTGCAACCAACAGATATAGATTATATTAACGCTCACGGCACGGGGACAAATAATAATGACAGTACCGAAGGTATTGCCATTACTCGTGTTTTTGGCGATTCGGTCCCCGATTTTTCGTCAACAAAAGCGTTTACGGGACACACAACAAGC
>JAEEQV010000074.1:0-9207 GCA_016285445.1 Bacteroidales bacterium | reverse complement strand
TTGCGGGAAAGCTCGCCTGTATATTACCAGGTTCCACCGACACGACATTCTATGTGATTGCAGTATATTTTGGTTCCGTGGGCATTAGAAAGACCCGCCATGCCGTTGGTTGTGGTTTGATAGCCGATTTTGCAGGAATCATTGCTGCCATTCTGATTGCATATATGTTTTGATAAAAGAAGTGGCAAATAGCCTTTATTATTATAATAAACTGAATATTAAGCACATACACAAATATTTTTTCACATTTCACTCGAAAAAAAGACAGTGGAAAAACAAATAGTTTTTACTTTTTTATAAAAAAAAATACTTTTTGTATTGAATTTATTAAAAATTCTTTATTTTTATCGTGCAAAATTTTAATAAGCGGATATGACTACACAAAAGACATCATCAAAGAACCGAAGTTATGAGCTAAAAAAGCTCAAAGCGGAATGCGTAGCTGAAGAGAACAAAAGATACAATACCTCGCAAAAATTCCGTAAGAATGGTATTTCTGCAGTTGAAGAGGGAAATAAAGGTTTAAAAGCTACGAAATGTGAAGTCTTTCTTTATATAGTAAGTAAAGATGCTACTCAAGCCAATAGCTTGCAAGAACAATTCAAAACCATCAAGGGATATAGAAAAACAAAAGCATTCGCTAGTGTTGCTGAAGTTAGCGATTACGTAACAAAATCAAAATACAACAACAACACTATTATTATTTTAACATATGTAACTCCCGAAGACGAAAATTCTGCTGAAATTCAAAGCGAAATTGAAGCAATGAAAGCTTTAAAGGCAGTAGATCCAAGTATAGATATGATGGTTTTAACAGGAACTACTCTTGATTCCGGTTCTGTTGATTTCAACTCAATCTACAAAAGTAACGAGTCATTTGCGCAGATTTTGAAAAATGTTACATGGGCTGTTCGCGAACAAGACCGTATTCGTCGACAAGTTGAGGCAAAACAATTTATTAGAGTAGCAATCATTTCATTCTTCTCTTTCTTTGTTTTGTTGTTTGCTGTGGATTTCATCACAGGTCTTATGGATGACAATCCAAATCCATCAGGAATATTCGGTATCTTACCAATTCCTCACGATTGATAGATACACATTTCATAATAAAGAAGGTTGTTCATTAGAACAACCTTTTTTTTGCCCCAAAACAAAAGAGGTCACCTCACGGTAACCTCTTCTTTTTTAGTTTATACAGTATTGTTTCAATTAACACTAAAACCAACTTGACCCGTCGAAGCAATGAGTGCAAAGTTTTTCCTTCGGCAAGCCTATTGCATTGACCAAATCCTGTATCGTGTTGAATTTCAATGAAGTCAAACCGAAACGGTCACGAATCTCGTCAACCATTTTCTTGTGTTTTTCCGACGTATCGTCAACATATTCAGCCAAATTTTTGTCGTGTTGTCCCTCATATTTCTCAATCAACGAGCGAGTGATAAGTTCCGTGTCTTTCTTCGATGCCGAGAAATTCAAGAAACGACAGGAGAACACCAACGGAGGACAGGCAATTCTCATGTGAATTTCCTTCGCACCGCAACCATACATTTCCGTAACATTACCACGCAATTGCGTTCCTCGCACAATGGAGTCATCACAGAATACAACCTTCTGTCCGTCAAGCATTTGACGATTAGGAATCAATTTCATCTTTGCCACAAGGTTACGTGTTTCCTGATTTGCAGGCATGAAACTACGAGGCCATGTAGGAGTATATTTCACAATACCTCGTTTATACGGTATTCCCTTTTCTATGGCGTATCCTATGGCGTGTCCAATTCCAGAATCAGGGATACCACAAACAAAATCAGCCTGCGTCGGATCACTCTTCGCAACGGCTTGACCTAATGAGCAGCGAACTTTGTCAACATTGATTCCTTCGTAATCCGATGACGGGAAGCCAAAATAAACCCACATAAACGAGCAAACCTGCATTTTGTCGTTTGGTTTACGAAGCACCTCGTAGCCGTCGGCTGTCATCTTAATGATTTCACCCGGGCCGACAAACTTATCTATTCTATATCCAAGGTTATGAAATGCCGTAGGCTCGCTCGAAACAGCGTATGCACCTTCTTTTTTCGCTAATGTCACAGGCGTTCTTCCCAACTTGTCGCGAGCAACGATGATGCTATCTTCGGTCAAAATCAACAAAGAGCAGGAACCTTTCACCTTTTCATACACATTTTCAATTCCCGACACAAAATTGTCTTTCTCGCAAATAAGCATTGCCACTACTTCGGTAGGATTCGTGTCGCCTGAACTCAGTTCTGCAAAATGCAGATTTTTCGACAACAATTCGGCCTCAAGTTCCTTCATATTGTCCAATCGGGCAACGGTAACAATAGCAAAACGACCAAGGTGAGAGTTGATGGCAATTGGTTGAGCGTCGGTATCGCTGATGACGCCAATTCCTATCTCTCCATTCAGTTTTGGCAAATTATCTTCGAACTTTGTGCGGAAATACGAGTTTTCGATATTGTGGATTGTCCTTCGAAATCCGTTTTCCTTGCTAAATGTTGCCAAACCAGCACGTTTTGTACCTAAATGTGAATTGTAGTCGGTTCCGTAAAACAAATCTGTTATACAGTTTTCCTTTGAGATAGTACCAAAAAAGCCACCCATAAATTTGTATTTGTTACGCAACGAATTTAGAATATTTCATTGTTTCGTTGCTCTCGGTCTTATGAAAAATTATTAACAATTATAAAAAAAATATCGGAATAGATTTCCGATATTCTTTAGCAAAATATATGAGATTTCCCTGAAACAAAAGAGACCTACTCCTTACTAAACAACCCTTCGATTTCTTTTTCATATTCTTTTTGAACGACCTTTCGTTTCACCTTCAATGTAGGTGACAATTTACCGTTTTGTGTCGTCCACTCTTCAGGAATAAGAACAAAACGCTTGATTTGCTCATAATCGGCAAAATGAGCATTGTATTTCGTGATTTCTTTTCTGAAACGTTTCAGCACTTCGGGTTCTTTCACCACCTGTTCCTTCGACGTGAAAGGAACTTTATGTGACTTGCACCACGTTTCCAAACACATAAAATCGGGAACGATAAGGGCTGCGGTGAATTGTCGGTTTTCGCCAACAACAACTATGCTACCGACGAATGGTGACGTAACCACCTTGTTTTCAATATGTTCAGGATTGACATACTTACCAAACGATGTCTTAAACAACGATTTGATTCGACCTGTGATGACAACAAGACCTTTTTCGGTGATTCGCGCCGTGTCGCCCGTATGAAACCAGCCATCCTTGTCAATCACTTCTGCCGTCATTTCGGGTGCTTTGTAATAACCGAGCATGACGTTATGACCACGGCATAGCAACTCATTGGTCGCAGGGTCGATTCTCACCTCAACGCCAGGAAGGGGAAGTCCCACCGTACCTGGCTCGTGTGTAAACGGTTCTTCGCGAGCAACGGAAATAACGGGCGATGTTTCGGACAGTCCGTATCCTTCGAACACATAAAAACCGATTGCTTGGAAAAACGAAGCCAATTGTGCCTGCAATGCCGAGCCACCCGACACAACCTGAATAGGCCCTTGAATTCCTAAAGCGTCACGCCACTTGTTATAAATAAGTTTGTTGGCGATAGCCCACTTAATATTGTAGCACCACGAACGTTTTTCAGGATCAAGATTGTATTTCTTGGCAACGGCGACAGCCCAATAATAAATCTTTTGTGTTAGGAACGACTGTTTTTTGCCCGCACTGTACAATTTCTCGTACATTTTTTCCAACAGACGAGGCACGCAGCACATCACATTCGGGTGAATTTCCTTCAAGTTATCGCCTATGCACGCCAAGTCGGAGTAATAAATGGAAACTTGACGAAACTGATAGGTGTACATCAACATTCTTTCGTATGCGTGACAAAGCGGCAAGAAACTCAATGCTTTCTCGCATGTCGGCAAAAAGAGCTCCTGAACATTTTTCACATTCAACATAATGTTATCATGCGACAACATCACACCCTTGGGATTTCCCGTCGTTCCAGATGTATAAATGATTGTAGCCAAATCCGACGATTTTACGTTCGCCTTCAACTCAGCCACTTTCTCGGGCTGCGGATTTTCCTTACCCAAGGTAACCAACTGTTCAAAATAACGATATTGGCATTTCTGGTCAACAAACGTAAATAGTTCCTTTAAATGCTCTAATTCTGGAAGAATCGGCTCTATCTTGGAACGCAGACTTTTGCCCTCGACGAACAAAATCTTCATTTCCGCATGATTCAGAATATAGCGATATTCCTCCTGACTAATCGTTGGGTAAATCGGTACGGGAATCGCACCAATCTGCATGGCACCCATATCCAAGAAATTCCATTCCGGACGGTTTCCGCTCACAATACCGATTTTGTCGCCTGGCTGAATACCCAAGGTCAACAAACCATAACTTACATTGTTCACATAGTCAACATAATCCTGTATGCTATATGTGACCCATTTCCCTTCTACTTTATGAGCCAAAGCGACGTTTTGCCCCGGCTTCTGTTCTTTGTAGTTATCAAGTATATCAAATAATCTCGTTACTTCCATTGTTTTCTTTTTTAAATCGGACGCAATCCTATTCAAATTCGGTAAACAAAAATGTATTCATAGACGAACGCACGATTATTACCGACGAACTGCTATTTTTTCGCGAGCAAACATAGACAAAAAATCTTTTTAAAAAATGAATTAGCAAAAAAAGTAAGTTCAAATTACCAACCTATATATGGAAAATCGCCATAAAACACGGTTTTTTCCTTGTCTTGCTTGGAATACCCCAACTCTTTTCCCTCGCAATTATAATAGATACGCTTTTTTGAACGGCTGTCAAATATATAATAGCCAAGACAATTGTCGTCCTTATCGTAGCGGAACGTCTTCTTACCCTTTACTTTCGTGTAATTCACCACATTGTCGAATATGCCATAATTGATAAGTCCGTGCGTTTTGTTGTCTTTTTTCGCATATCCGATTTCCTTTTTCTTACAATCGTAATGTACGTTAACCTTACGTTTCTGGTCATATTTATCGAATCCCTGACAATTTCCGTCCTTATCGTAATACATAGTCTTCTTCCCTACCACCTGCATATAGCCCGTCATTTCCTGACAGACAGCACACACGTTCAGTCCGAGAAAGATGCATACCAATAAAATATAGCTTTTCATAACTTTTGTATTTTCAAAAGAAAATTATTTCCTTCTCCCCTTTCTATTTCCCCTATCACGGTCGAAACGGCGTTCTCCGCCTCGTCTGCTTTTGCCAAACTCCCGACCACCGCCACGACGTGAATTTCTAAAATCATCATGTTTCTTTGACGATACAGTATTTTCGGGTACTTTAGGTGCTTGTGCCACTTGTACCGAAACGGGCATTCCCTCGTATTTGGCATTTTCCAAACTTCTCAAAATCTTATCGGTATATTTTGACTCAACCTCAAAGAACGAGAATGAACGCATAATGTCAATCGCACCATAATGAATGTCACGGTCATTTGCGTGTTCATTCAGCAATTTCAACAACTTGCCTTGGTCTAACTGTTCTTTTTTACCAATGTTCATAAAGAAGCGCGTGTAGCTTCTTCCTTCAGAATCGCCACGACCACCACCTCTCCGTTCATCTCTGTCACGACGGTCGGCACGTTTCTCGTCACGTGAACCACGACGGTCGTCTCTTGCTCTGCCACGCTCGCCATCTCTACGTCGGCGCTCCTTACGTTCACGATTGCGTTCCTCTGAATCTTTTCGACGTTCAATCTCTTTTTCTACATCAAGATTGATATCGGGTGCATTTTCATAATATTCCAAAATGCGATTCACCTCAAACGAGGCGAACTTCTTAAGAATCTCGTCCGACGACATTCCATCGAACTTATGTCGTACCGGCGCAAGCAACGTATTGATTTTCTCTTCGTTAACCTCAACTGCCAACACTTTTGAAATCAAATCTTGCAACTGTACGCCACAAATTTCCTGACCTTCCGGAACTCTTTTAATTTCAATCGGTTTCTTGATGATTTGCTCAATACGTTTCAATTTGCCTTTTTCACGCAAATTTGCAATCAGAATCGAGATACCTTCCTTACCAGCTCGCCCTGTTCTTCCGCTTCGGTGCGTATACGTCTCAAGGTCGTCGGGAATGGAATAATTGATGACGTGCGTAAGGTCGTGAACGTCCAATCCACGTGCTGCCACATCAGTTGCTACCAACATATTAAGGTTCTTGTTGCGGAATTTTTTCATCACATAATCCCGCTGCGCCTGCGACAAATCACCATGTAATGCGTCGGCATTATAGCCATCGCTCATCAGTTTGTCTGCCACGTCCTTAGTTTCCTCACGAGTTCGGCAAAAAACAATACCATAAATATCGGGATAAAAATCGGCTATACGTTTTAATGCGATATAGCGATTCTTGGAACTCACAATATATGCCTGATGCGACACGGTAACCGCACCCGAATTCTTCTTACCGATAGTGATTTCGTGAGGATTGCTCATATAATTAGAGGCAATTCTCCGAACCTCGTTAGGCATTGTTGCCGAAAACAGCAATGTACGTTTTTCCGTAGGCGTTTGTTCCAATATGGCATCCAAATCCTCTTGGAAGCCCATATCGAGCATTTCGTCGGCTTCGTCAAGTACCAAATTCTTCACGTGCGACAAATCAATCTTCTTTCGATTGATTATATCGACCAAACGTCCTGGAGTAGCAACAACAATATGCACTCCCGCCTGAATTTTCTTCATCTGACGGACAATGTCGGCACCACCGTACACAGCGACCGTTTGTAACGGAAGATATTTTCCGAAATTCATCAAATCGCGTTCAATTTGCAGACACAACTCACGTGTGGGACAAATCACCAACGCCTGAGGAAAAGAATCCTCAAATCTCAACTGTGAAATAATTGGCAAGCCAAACGCCGCGGTTTTTCCCGTACCCGTTTGAGCCAAGCCAATAAAATCACTGTTAGGTTCTTGCAACAAGAAAGGTATTGCCTGTTCTTGAATTTCCGTGGGTTTTTCAAAACCCATCTCTTTTATGGCTTGCAATATCTCGTTTGAAAGCAAGCCACCTTCTTCGTATAACTCCATACTATATATTTAGCGAACAGAAACGTCTGTTCTTTACGGAAAGGAATTACACGAAACGCATATCAACAACAGCCAATGTAATACCTTTCAAATAAACTATTATTCTTTGTCCTCTTTGGTTTCTTTGACCACTTTGCCATCTTTGCTTTGTTCCATTTTTTTCTTCATGGCTTCCCGGGTCTTTACCTCTATCTCATCGCGAAGCTCGTCATTGTCACGCAACAATGCCTTTACCGCATCACGGCCTTGTGCTAATCTTGTTTCGCCATAACTAAACCAAGAGCCGCTTTTCTTTATTACATCACATTCCACACCCATATCAATGATTTCGCCAACTTTTGAGACGCCTTCACCAAACATGATATCAAATTCCGTGCTACGGAATGGAGGTGCGACCTTGTTTTTTACGACCTTGACTCTGGTTCTATTACCAATCACATTTTCGCCGTCCTTAAGTTGACCAATTCTACGAACGTCCAAACGAACCGATGCATAGAATTTCAAGGCATTACCACCAGTTGTTGTTTCTGGGTTGCCGAACATAACGCCCAATTTGTCACGCAATTGGTTGATAAAAATGACCGTCGTGCTTGTTTTGTCAATAACACTCGTAAGTTTTCTCAATGCTTGAGACATCAAACGTGCGTGCAAACCCATTTTTGAGTCACCCATATCGCCTTCTATTTCAGCTTTCGGCGTTAAAGCGGCAACAGAGTCGATGACAATAATGTCAATTGCTCCAGAACGAATCAGTTGGTCGGCAATTTCCAATGCTTGTTCACCATTGTCAGGTTGTGAAATGTACAGATTGTCAACATCTACGCCAAGATTTTCAGCATAGAAACGGTCAAATGCGTGTTCTGCATCAATAAAAGCTGCAATACCGCCTTTTTTCTGGGCTTCGGCAATTGCGTGAATTGCCAACGTTGTCTTACCCGAAGATTCTGGACCATAAATTTCAATGATACGTCCACGTGGGTAACCACCGATTCCCAAAGCGATATCCAAGCCCAACGAACCAGATGGAATACTTGGAAGGTTTTCAACTGCGTGGTCGCCAAGTTTCATTATGGCACCTTTTCCGAATGATTTGTCTATTTTGTCAATTGTCAACTGCAAGACCTTCAATTTTGCGGCCTTTTCGTCTTTTGTATTTTGTGCTTCTGCCATGATATTTATTATGAATTAATTACCTTATTTTATTATTTACAAAGATACATAAACAAGTGAATTTCAACACGTACTTATTTATAATGAACTAACATATTTTCAACTATTTATAAAAATGTCTTTCTGTACGAGTTTGAAAAACACACTCCGTTATAATATTTATTTTCCTTGTACTGGCATGTCTTGCCATCATACTGAAAATCAGTATATTCCAACGACAATTTTCCGTCAACATAATATTGGAACGATGTCATTCTCCCTTGTTCATCATATTCATACTTAGTTTTCTCCAATTCTGTCGTGCCATCGGTGGCAAACTTTGTCTCTTCTAAAACAACTGTCTGTTTTTCATCTGCATACACCGTTTTACTTATATATGAATCCGATTCCTCCGCATAATCTTGATACAAAAACGTACATTCATTTTTTGAATATTGAAAATTCTTTTCTTCAGCAACCAAGGTATTATCTTCATAAAATTTTGCACCAAGTAATTGATTTCCATCATATTCACTACGAACGACAAGCCAGTCTACTCCATTAATTTTAGTGATCACCGTAAGTGGATACAATAATGACGCATCTTTATATGTGGTTTCAGCCGTAGTAGTTGATTTATACGTACCAAGAAACTGCGTTGTTGCCGTAACAACTAAATCCTTGTAACTATAAGTGGTTTCACTGCTCAATTCCCCACTTGCATCGTACTGCTTGTACGACAGGATTTTTCCATCTGCACCATACTCTTTTACTTGACGAACGGAATCTTCGCCATTTTTGGCAAGAAGCACGTTTGTCGTCCACTTTTCGTTGTCCCAACGATTTTCAACTTGATTTTCCTGATTGTTTTGCGGCTCTGTCTTTTCTTTTTCGCAAGAACACATCAATACCATTGCAGACACAAACGCTGCAACACTCACTAAGATTTTTTT
>JAEEQV010000073.1:0-9253 GCA_016285445.1 Bacteroidales bacterium | reverse complement strand
CAAAAAATAGCCGTACCAATAACGAGCAGTCTTGTCTTTTGTCGATTTATTTTTTTCAAGTTTTTTATACGCCACTTCGGCTTTTTTTGATTCGTTTAAATGGCGATAACACTCGGCAATGCAACTTTCGTATGAAGATTTGATATATTTAGATTGCTCATCTTCAGCCAATTGAACGTACAAATCAACTGCCTTGAAATATTCGCCATTAGAAAATGCCAATTCGGCTTTTTTTGCCATCTTCTTTTGCGAAGCACACGAGTAGCCGACAAGGACACCGAGAATCAATATAACTATACGTACAAATCTTTTCTGCATACTCGCAAAACGAAACAATCGCTTTTTTATTTTGTGCAAATATAGAAAGTGTTTTTGAATGACACAAAAAAGCAGAACGATTGGATTACCTTTGATTGAAATTTATACAAAACATACCCTTATTTTGTAAATTTACGTATTATTGCACGCATTCTTATTGACGACAATGAACGGCAGAAAACGATACTCCATCTTCAAACTCTTGGTTTGCATAGGAATAATATGCTCTTTTTGCCAATGTTCGGTCATCAAAAGATTGTCAAACAGTCAACAATTGCTTGTAAAACATAAAATCTCGGTTGACGAAAAAAAAGTTGACAAAGACGAGATGCTGAATTACGTAAAACCCAAGCCAAACCGAAAATTCCTGGGATTTTACACTCGCTTATATTTTTATTACGCCTTTGAAAACTCCGAAGGAAAATTTGGCTCGTGGATGCGCGACATTGTTGGTGAACAGCCAGCGCTCTATGATGAGTTGTCTATCAAAAAAAACGAGGAACAACTTCGGTTGTTTATGAACGAACAAGGATATTACAACGCCCAAGTGTCATCGCACGTGAAATTTCGAGGACGACACGACAAAAAAGTTACAGCATATTACGACATTGTTTCGGGCGATTTGTTCACGATAAACGCCGTTTCGTACCAAATTCAGGATTCTTCCATAGCAAAAATACTTGACAGAACGCAAAATTCTGCAAAAGTTAAAACAGGAAAACCCTTTGCCATAGGGCTTCTTCAAGAGGAACAAGAACGAATTGTCACCATTTGCAACAACTTTGGCTATTACGCCTTTGGCAAGGACAACGTGGCATTTGCCGCTGACACCACCCACGGCCCCGACAGCGTATCACTTGTCATTATGGTGAAAAAGACCAACGAAAATTCACTCAAAAGACATAGGGTAAATCAAGTAAAAATTGACCAAAACTACAAGCCAAAGGCGAATCAGCCACCACGAAGACGTGATGAACCCCAGGAATCAAGTCCCGAAATTCAGAAAGCCACTTTCGTAAAGGACGAAACGCTTCGTCAGGCAAATTTCATTGACACTGGGCGACTGTACAGCAAATTCCGTGTGGAACGAACACAAAGAATTATGAGCAGTTATCCTCTTTTCTCGTTTGTCAATGTTGAATTTACAGAATCCCAAAAGCAAACCGACAAGGATACGGTAAATCTCGACTGCGCCATAAACATCACTCCCACACAGCGGCAATCCATCAACATTGACGTGGAAGGAACGAACACCAGTGGTGATTGGGGCGCCGAACTCAACACGTCGTACATCAACAGAAACTTGTTTCACGGTGCGGAATATTTCAATCTTAAGCTGAAATTGGCGGGGGAATACAACAATGTCCTGAAAACCGAAAATGAAAACATAAAATGGTTCAACTCATTGGAATATGGCGTTTCGGCAGACTTTACTACTCCAAAATTCTTGTTGCCTTTCGTTCGTGAAAAATACAACAAACGATTCCGTGCGAAAACCAACTGTCACGTAGAATACAATTATCTTCAAACTCCCGATTACACACGTCCGACCACCGAACTCAACTTTGGTTACATCTGGTACGGAAAACGATTTTTCACCTACAACCTCAATCCTATCGACTTCAGTTATATCCGCTACTACGACATTTCTGAACGATTCAACAATTTCATCAATAGCAAAAATTATTACAAATATAGTTTCGAAGACTATATGTTGTATTGCAATAATTTTTCGGTAACATACTATAACAAAAGGAAATACGAGACTCGCAACTACCAATATCTGAGATTGTCGGCGGAAACAAGCGGAAACCTGATGTATCTCTATTGCAAAGCAACCGACAAGGAACGCAACGAGAATGGGAAATATGAAACGTTTAACCTGCCGTTTGCCCAATACATTAAAGGCGAAGCGGATTTCCGATACTACAACGTGTTGTCAACCAAGACAATGCTCGTGTATCGTGTGTTTGGCGGAATCTCCATACCCTATCTCAACTCCGACGGACTTGGTATTCCGAGTTTGAAGAAATTCTATGCCGGCGGGGCAAACAGTATGCGTGCGTGGGAAAGCCGTTCGTTGGGACTTGGCTCAAATATCGACACGACCAACTCGTTCAAATACTATCTTGGTGATATTAAACTGGAATTCAACATTGAAAGTCGTTTTCACCTGATTGGATTTGTTGACGGTGCCGTGTTCGTCGATGTAGGAAATATATGGTCCTTTGGTGATGACGAGTTGAACGGTGCGGAATTTCACCTCAACAATTTTTACAAGGATTTGGCAGTGGGAACAGGATTCGGTCTTCGCTTCGATTTCTCATTCTTGATTCTTCGGTGCGATTTGGGAACAAAAGTCCGTGAGGCTTTCCCTATCGAAAATACCAATTCTCACATCATCTGGGGTAACAGAAAACTTACCACCGACGATTTCAATCTAAGTATCGGTATAGGGTATCCCTTCTAATTGTAATGAAAAATCTATTGATTTTCTTTCTTGAATATTTCACGAAACGTAGAATCTATTCGTGAACAAGGAATTACGGCACAATCTGATTTACTTGGAATATCGCAACGAGGGACGAATATCTTTTGTATTCCCAATTTTGCAGATTCTTTCACGCGTTTTTCCAATTGCGAAACGGTGCGTATTTCTCCCGTCAAGCCAACCTCACCAGCAAAACAATAGCTACTTGGAATATAAAAATCAAATAACGAAGACAAAATTGCCGCTACCACAGCCAAGTCTATAGCAGGGTCTTGCACTCGTATGCCTCCTGCAATATTGATGAACACGTCCTTTGTATAAATCTTTACACCCAGACGTTTTTCTATCACAGCCAAAAGCATATTCAACCGTTTGCTGTCGAAACCATTCACCGTTCGTTGTGGCGTACCGTATGCCGCAGTACTCACCAACGCCTGAACTTCTATCATCAATGGACGAATGCCTTCCATGACGGAAGCAATGGCTACACCACTCAATTTTTCAGGATTTCCGCTCAGCATTATTTCCGAAGGGTTGGAAACCTCACGTAATCCACTCTGTATCATCTCAAAAATGCCAATTTCCGCAGTCGAACCAAAACGATTTTTATTGCTTCGCAAAATACGATACACATTTTGCATATCGCCTTCAAATTGCAAAACAACATCGACCATATGTTCCAATATCTTTGGTCCCGCAATACTTCCCTCCTTATTGATATGACCAATTAAGATCATAGGTATGTGGGATTGCTTTGCCAGTTCTATCAACAAATTTGACGTTTCCCGAATTTGCGACACACTTCCAGGGGAAGCGTCAATATCGGGATGTTTCAATGTTTGTACCGAATCAATAATGACCAATTCAGGTTGAAAGTTTTTTATTTCCTGGATAATGGCGGCAACATTCGTTTCGCTATAAATATAGCAAGTATTTGTCGGCATTTGTAACCGTTGAGCACGCAAATAGATTTGTTGCGGACTTTCCTCACCAGAAACGTAGAGCACTTTCTTTTGCAAACGCACGGCAACTTGCAATAAAAGCGTTGATTTGCCTATACCTGGCTCACCGCCCAACAAAATAACCGAGCCGGGTACGATTCCACCCCCAACAACCTGGTCTAATTCATGTATTCCTGTTTTTATCCGTGTTACGTTGTCTGTTTTTATTTCCGACAACATCATTGGTTTTGTTGCCGAAGAAACCACCGTAGACGTAGATTTTCCTACCGAAGAATCTATCACTTCTTCCTGAAACGAGTTCCATGCACCACACGAAACACATTTCCCCATCCATTTCGGAGATTGTGTTCCACAATTCTGACAAACAAAAACGACCTTAGATTTTGCCACGGCTAATTTTTTGTAAATTCTCTACGCAAGAAAGCCCCCTGCGTCTCGCCGTTAAGCCATTCTACTCGATTTATTACCAATTTTTTACTATTGCATTTCTCAACACGCCAAATGCCATTTGCCGACATATCGCCCATACCTTTGAAACGAAGATATGGCATTAGAAGTGAACGGGTAAAAACCTCATACTCGCCATTTGCCTCGCCCTCACTTGCTAGCTGGGCATCATGGTGAATAGTGATATTTCCACCTGAATAAAAAGTCCAAGTAGGATCTTCTGGCCAACCACAATCACCGACAGTTTCAACTTTCCACGTGCCAACCAACTTTGACTCAGTACGTTTTGCACAACTCGTACACAACAACAGAAGAGCCGATATAGAAATAATGACGTATTTTTTCATAACATAAATTTTTTCAAAGATACATTATTTATGAGAAACTGTATATTCATACGTTATTTTTGCATAACGAATTGATTTAGAATCTGGAGGGAACGTTGTTTTCATTGCCGCCTCTTTTGCCGCATCAATGCACATCTGTTCCAGATATCCATTTGTAAATGATTGAATTGCAACAACTTTTCCCGAAGCATCAACTTTTACGGTCAACGTAATGGGATTATTGCAGTTCGTTGTACTATTCGGTTTTGCCAAATGTACAGCATCGCCGTTGCCAAGAGGATTTCCAGGATTACCTTTGGTATTGCCCGAATTTCCGCTTCCATTCGGATTTCCCGCCTTGCCTGATTCCGCACCGGTTTCGGAATTTCCGCCATTGCCTTCACCACCATTGCCACCACCTTGATTCATTTTTCCAGCCAAAGCGTCCATACGTTTTTTAAATTCTTCCTCCTGACGAATGCGTTCTTTTTCTTCAGGTGTCAGTTCCGGCGTCGCTTCATCTACTTTTGTAGGATTGGTTTTTACAGGGATTGAAGGAACATCGTTTTGCGTAACTACCGACGGCTCATTATTTTGTACCGTAGCCGTTTGTGTCGGTTCGGCAACAGTCGTTTCAGTAGCCCCGTCACTATCGCCCATTACGAGTTCCCCAAAATCAACAACAATACCGTCTGGTTCGGGATACTCAACCGTAGGAGCCGAAAAACTAAACAACAATAATATGGCAAGAACAATTCCATGAATTGCAAGTGTTCCTATGATTCCATATTTTTTACTGTTGTCTAATTTCATATCACGGTTGTGTCGCTAACGTAAATTTCCAACGATTTCTGTTTGCAATCTCCATCACCCCTACCGTTGCTCCAGTAGGAGCATCTTTATCGGCACGCAATACGATTGCCGGTTCTTCCTGACCTGCAAGTTCTTGTTTTAAACGTGCCTCCAAATTGGCGAAATCCACAGGTTCCTTATTCACCGCATATTGCATATCTTTCGTTATTGAAACCGACACATGCGGTATCAGTTTTACTTGTGAGGAACTTTGTGGCAACGTCACTTGCAAACCATTCGGAGCAATTTGCGTAGATGTTACCATAAAAAATATAAGCAACAAGAACACTATGTCGGTCATTGACGACATATTGAAACTTGTACTTATCTTATTTCGTGCTTGTATTGCCATTATTTTACAGGTCCGTTAAGCAAATCCATAAATTCTGTTGTACGCAATTGCAATTTGTTGACAATCTTACCAATTTGAGCCGATAAGATATTGTATCCGAGCATTGCAACCACACCGACAATAAGTCCGGCAACCGTAGTCACCATAGCCGTATAAATACCGTTTGACAACATTGCGATGCTGAAGTTTCCACCAGCATTTGCCATATCGTAAAAAGCGGTAATCATACCCAAAACAGTTCCCAAGAAACCAATCATTGGGCCTACGCTCGAAATTGTCGCCAACAAAGGCAAGCCTTTTTCCATATCGGCAACTTCAAGATTACCAACATTTTCAATTGCCTCGCGAATATCTATTTTCGTGACCAATGAACGACACACCTTTGTCAATCATTCGTGCAATGGGAGAATCGGTTGCTTGGCAACGCACGTGAGCCTCTTCGAACTTTTCCTGTGAAACATAATTTTTCACTTCGTTCATGAAATTCACGTCTTCTTTTGCCGCCTTGGTTATTGCTATTGCACGTTCTACTATAATATATACGGCAATGACAGACAGAATGGCAAGAATCACCATAATCCACCCGCCTTTCACAGCCATATTCCAAAACGTCAATTCTTCGGCAGCATCTGCCATAGCAGTCGCCGTTTGTCCTACCGTATCGGCAGCAACAGGGGCTTGTGTAATAGCCACATCAGCCAAAAACTGTACAATTGATGCTAAAATCATAATTATAAACCTAAATAAATACAAAATGCACCAGCCAAATAACCTACAAGAGCCAACCAGCTAATGTGCTTCAAATACCAGATAAAATCGATTTTTTCCAGTCCCATAGCGGCAACACCTGCAGCAGAACCGATAATCAAGATAGAACCTCCAGTTCCTGCACAGTATGCAAGCATGTGCCAGAATGTTCCGTCAACTGCAAAGTCAACAACCGATGGGTCAACCATATACATTTTCATTGAAGCAGCAACAAGAGGAACATTGTCGATGATTGACGACAAAACTCCGATAACCGTATCAATTACATAAATATTACCACCTGTCACGTCACGCAACCATACCGAAAGCTGCCCCAACTGACCTGCGGCACCAAGAGCACCAACGGCAGTCAAAATACCTAAGAAGAAGAAAATTGTAGGTGTTTCAACATGTTTCAAAATGTGAACAACCGTCAATCGTTTTTTGATTTCCCATGATTTTTTCTTGTGCATAAGTTCCGTTACCATCCACATCACGCCCAAACCAAGCAACATTCCCATATATGGAGGCAAGTGAGTGATTGTTTTAAATACAGGTACGAACAACAACAAACCAACGCCCAAAATCAACAATGCCATTTGTTCACCCGGAGTGGTGATTGATTCTGCTTCTTCGCTTTCTTCGGGACGTTCAATTTCGCCCTTCAATGTGAATGAAAGAATAACCAAAGGAACTATCATAGAAACCAAACTTGGAAGAATGATACCCGTAATGATTTTTGCAGCGGTGATTTGTCCACCAATCCACAACATAATTGTAGTAACGTCACCGATTGGAGACCATGCGCCACCTGCATTAGCAGCAATCACAACGATACTTGCGTATGTCCAGCGAGTATGTTGGTCTTTTATCAGTTTACGAAGTAACGAAAGGATTACGATTGTTGTCGTAAGATTGTCGAGCACAGCCGACATGAAAAATGTCAAGAAACTGAGAATCCACAATAATTTCACCTTACTTGTGGCCGTGATTCTATCGGTAATGATTTTGAAACCATTATGACGGTCAACGATTTCGACAATCGTCATTGCGGCAAACAGGAAGAACAGCGTCTGTGCCGTTTCCGCCAAGTTCTCGTTAAGAGCTTCACCTACCGAATGTGGATCGTTGCCACCGAAAAGAATGAAAACTGCCCACGTTAAAACGCCAATCAGCAAAGCAGAAGCTGCCTTGTCAATTTTCAATGGATGTTCCAGGGCTATACATAAATACCCTAAAACAAAAATCACAACCATAATTGTTGAGTACATACTATATTGATTTAAATGTTAAACACTACGCACGCAAAAATACGTTTTTTACCTTGAAATAAAGAATTTCGACCAACTTTTTTCAATTCTATACAAATAATTATTGGGTATTTTTCTGAAATGAAAAACTATATGGAAACGAAATCATTCGTAACACAAGAATTGCCATAATCGCCCATGATGCCGACGGGATAAATTGCCCAGATAAAAGTGAAAATAACACATACACGACAACCATAACCACCGAAAATGGTATGTACCATTTTGTCACTTTTCTCCACGTAGGAACAAGAAAGACAAAGGCAAAAACCAAATGTAACGGCGTTAGCCACAAAGCATTACAATTAGGGAATACTAAGGAATGAACACTCGCAAATGAGGTAATCCAGATGAAACAGCCCAAGAATCCCAACAAAAAGAAAATCAGGCTGTCGCACACAATGCACCGAATTTTCTTGATAATTTCATACACCGTTATTGCCAAAACCAGCACGAACATGAGCCAGAGTATCAATACGGAATTGTTCCACCACGGCAACGTGTGCGTCACATTCCCATCCAACACTACTTGCGTTGTGGTTGTCATATGTTTGTCGGCAATTCGCCCTCGTTCCAAACTTTTACCTAAATATTCAGGAATAAACATCGTTTGCCGAACCGACATCTGCCTATCGGTAGGCACTCCCAATCCTATATGCAATCCGAAGCTCACCCACGACTTGTCGCCCACATAACGAAGAAGCACTTGTCGCCACGTCTGCAATTCCACCGTATCACACCACGAAACCTTGTCGCAGTTGATTTCAAGTATATCGCGTATGCGAGTGGCACAATTGTCATCAAAGAAATTATATAAATAACTCTTATTCTGCGGTTTAAGATTCCACAACAAATATTTACAAATTGATTCTTTATCTTTTTGAGTCAGATTCAGCGAATACTCCACAATTTCTCGTTGCTCGTATTCATACAGAGTTTTGGTAAAATGATATGGTCGGGCGTCAAGCAGATAATACATTTCGCCCGTAAGAAAATTCCATGCAAAAGACGGAATATCATTGATTTCAAAAACGCCATAGTCAAACACGGCGTCAACGTCTTTTGCCGTATCGCACACACGAATTGCCGCATGACCAAATTGTGAATAAATCGGCTCGCCAGGGGCGCAAATCAGCACCGAAACACGTGCCGATTCCGAAGGTGTATATTCTGCAAAAGCACCATTGAACGACAAAAGCACAAAAAGAAAACAAACAATCCGTTTCATCATTTTTCCGTTAGACAAAAATAACTATTTGAACGTTGATCATTGATATTTTCTTTGAAGAAAATCAGAAAGTTTTTCACATTTCATCCATATTGGGTGGTAGCAAATCAGGTCGCAGTTTTTGTGTTCGTTCCAGCGATTGTTCAAATTGCCATTTCTCAATTTCTTTGGTATTTCCCGACAAAAGAATCTCGGGAACTTTCCAGCCGTTGTAAACCTC
>JAEEQV010000072.1:0-9256 GCA_016285445.1 Bacteroidales bacterium | reverse complement strand
CTGATTATCAGCGTCAAATAGCCAATCACGAACTTTATGCCGAACACGAAATTCTCTCCGAAGACGACCTTTTCAACGAGTACATAATGCTCCGTCTGCGGACTCGTCAAGGTATCGACATTGAGTATTTGACGTTGCATTCCGCCAAATATGTTTCACATTTCTACAAAATCCTCCGCCGTAAAGAAATGCTTGGCTATTTTAACGTTACCGACCGTTATGTGAACCTCAATTTGAATGGCATTTTCATCTCCGACCACATAATATCAGAATTTTTCGTCTAAACGAGTAAGACCGCCTTGCGGCGGTCTTTTTTTAAACGAAAATTACCGTCAATTAATCAAAAATTACCGTCAATTTTCTTTTTAAATTAGAAATTTTTGTAAATTATCGATAAATTTCGGTAATTTTCGTTTAAAAATAATCAAACGCCGTCAGGCGTTTGTCGTTAGAATTTGAGTTTCAATGTCAATTCTGTTACAGAATCGTAATGTCGGTACTTGTCGCTTGGGATTTCGGAGCGAAATTCATAGTTGTAATGCAGGTCGATGTAGAAATGTTTGCTAAGTTTGTTTTCCAAATGGAATGTTACATTGAGAATGTAATCGTCAAAATTCTTGATTGCTGGTTGGTAAAATGCTATTAATGAGAATGTTAGATTTGGACTGAGTCGTTGATAAATCTTTGGACGCACGGAGATACGCCACACCTCTTTATTAAGATATGTGTCTTCGTCGGTGTAATTAACATTGTCATAGACGATTGCGCCGCTGAGAGAGTATTCGCAAGTGTCGGGTTTGTAAATGAAATTGTACTTGGAGCCAGTGAGCGCACTCATCTTGCAGTCGTAACCCTTATAATGATTGCTCACCATCTCCAACGCCACGAAGACAGACCATTTGCCAAACTTGTAGAAGTCGTAATTAAAACTTCCGTTGAAGCCCTTGTTGCTTTCGCGACCGTTTTCGAGTTGGTAAATGAACTTGTATTTGGTTGCAAAACACATTGTGGAATCTTCGTAAACCACTGAGCCAGTGTTTTTTAGGGCGAAGTTATCAACATTGCCGGAATTGTCGGTTGCGCCGAGGCCGAGTTCCGAGTTCCACTTCTTTTGTGCCGAGGATATTGCCGTTGTCATCAGCAGCGCAACGAGCAATATGATTTGATTTGTTTTCATATTTTTTGTATCTTTGTATTTTGATTATAATTGTTAAATAATTGTTAAACAAAACGTTAAATGGGCAAACTCAAACAACTTGCAGGCCAAACATTTATCTATGGGCTGAGTTCGATAGTTGGGCGCATACTCAACTACTTTCTCGTGCCGTTATATACCCACTGTTTCCCGTCGGAGGAGTATGGTGTGGTTGTCGAAATGTACACTTACGTTACATTCCTGTTAATCATACTTACCTACGGTATGGAAACAGGTTTTTTCAATTTCTCCAAGTCGGAGAATAATCCTGAACTTGTGTTCACCACGAGCATAACTTCCTTGTTCACAACGAGTTCGCTCTTTATTTTGCTTGGTCTGTGGTTTGCGCCAAATGTTGCCCATTATCTTGGATACGACAATCACGTCGATTTTGTGTCATACGTTGTCATCATCCTTGGACTCGATGCGCTTACGTCGATACCATTTGCTCGTCTCCGCCAACAAAACAAGGCAATCAAGTTTGCTGTATTTAAGTTGATTGGAATCTTCGTCAACATTGGTCTCAACCTTTTCTTCATACTTTGGCTGCCAAAGTTAGCGCAAAATTATGAAATTTTCGCATCAATCTACTCAAAAGATTTTGGTGTGGGTTATGTTTTTGTGGCAAATTTAGTATCGAGCGTTTTGACATTGTTGCTCTTTGTACCTGATTTTCTGAAAGTTAAGTATAGTTTTGACGGCAAGTTGCTCCGTCGGATGTTGATATATTCTCTGCCACTCGTGGTATCGGGATTGGCGGGTATGATTAACGACTTTTTTGATCGTATTGCAATCAAATTTTTCTATACAGTTCCCGATGGGGTAGAGGACGCTAATAAGTTCATACTCAGCGAGATGGGCATTTATGGTGCTAATGCAAAAATTGCCGTCTTGATGACATTGTTCGTCCAATGTTTTCGCTACGCCGCCGACCCGTTCTTCTTCTCGCAGAAGGGCAGCAAGGATTTCAATCAGTTGTTTGCAAATGTCAATAAGTACCTGATACTCTTTGGGTTGTTCATCTTCCTCGGCATTATGGGCTATATGGACATCGTAAAACACTTTATAGCAGCGTCTTATTGGGACGGATTGAATGTAGTGCCGTTGTTGCTGATAGGACATTGGCTCGTCGGGATGGTTTATTTGCAGTCGTTTTGGTACAAGTTGGACAACAAGACGGTTTATGGCATTTATATCTTCTTGGTAGGCAGCGTGTTAACTATCGTTTTGGACTATCTTCTCGTGCCGAGGATGGGCTACATCGCCTGTGCGTTGACTAATGCTGTAAGTTCGTTTGTGATGCTTGTGATAACGTTTGTTTGGGGCAGGAACCATCTTCCGTGCGAATACGACTTCCGTAACATCATCATTTTCTTTGCATTAGCCTGCGTGTCATATTTCCTGATTACGCTCGTTGATGATTTTGACTTTTGGATCAAACTTTCAATTAACACATTGATAATCATTGCATTTGCGTCAATTGTTATAAAAGTTGAAAATCTTTGGCAACCGCTAAAAAACTTTGCCAATAAATTGTTAAAGCGGTGAATTTTGATTAATTTTGTCAGATAATTTATAAATTGGATATATTATGTTGGTAAAGATTATAAATAAGAGCAACAATCCTCTGCCGAAGTATTCCACAGAATTTTCGGCGGGTATGGACATTTGTGCGAACCTCTCTGACAACCTGATTATCAAGCCGTTGCAGCGTGTTTTGGTTCCCACGGGATTGTTCATCGAACTTCCTGTTGGCTACGAGGCGCAGATACGGCCGCGTTCAGGGCTTGCCATCAAGAGTGGAATCACCGTCCTCAATACGCCCGGCACTATCGATTGCGATTACCGTGGCGAGGTCAAGGTGATTTTAATTAACCTTTCTGACCAAGATTTTACGGTTCACAATGGCGACAGGATTTGCCAAATGGTGATTGCTAAATACGAACAGGCTGAATTGCAGCAAGTTGAAATCTTATCTGATTCTGTAAGAGCCGATGGCGGTTTCGGACATACTGGTGTATGAGAAGTTTTTTTGTCATATTAATATCTATTGTAACATTCTGTCCTATTGCCACTTACGCGCAGAAGGACAGCACTAAGGCATTGTCGCCGGAGGTAAGGTTTCAAGATTCGTTTTCGCAGGCGAACATTCATCTTATGAAGGGCGACAGTGAGAAGGCTTTTGCGTGTCTGCGCAACTGCCTGAATATCAAGCCTCAATCGTCGGCTGCAAATTTTGAATTGGCTCGATTGTATTTTGGCGGACGCGATTACGATGCTGCGCTCAATTATGGTATGAAGGCTCACAACCTCAAACCCGACAACAAATGGTACTCCAAGTTCATTGCGGTGATTTTCGAGGAGATGAACGATTATAACAACGCGCTCAAATTTTACCAAGAGTTTCTGAAATCCAATCCTACTTACGACGACTACGAGTTGTTATATACTTTTCAATTGAAATTTCGGAAAATTGACGATGCCATCGCGACGCTCAACAAGATGGAAAATCTTTTTGGGTACCAAACTTTGTATTCTTTGCACCGCGCCGAACTTTTCACGCAAAAAAATGACATTGATCGTGCCGCCGAGGAGTACAAACGCTTAATTCGTACAGATTCCACAAATTTGAGTGCATACGGTTTGCTCGAAGAATTGTATTATAACCACGGCAAACTTTCTGAGGCTCAGGAAGTTCAGAAGCGAATTGCGCGAATTGACCCCAATAATCCGCTCTCACATCTCTCTCAGGCTATGCTGTGCCGCACGTCGGGTCAGAAAGATTGCTTCTATGAAAATCTCGTTGAGTCTTTCAAGAGCGACAAGATTAATGTTAAAGACAAACTTTTGATAATCTCTGATATTTTCAAAGACAGCAAAATTTTTGATGAAGAAAAAGTAGAAACACTTTTTCAGACGTTGAACGATTATTTCCCGGAGTCGGCTTTGGTGCATACCAACTTTGCGGATTTTTATCTTTATGTCAATAAGCCCGACCAAGCACTCGAACAACTCGAACTCGCCGTCAAGCACAATCTCTCCGACTACAAAAATTTTCATACGATTTTCCAACTCTACTTCATTTGCGAAGATTACGAAGGTTTGCGAAAATTTGTTGACAATGCTTTGGAGATGTTTCCCGATGTTGCCGAGGTTTATATGTATTCGGCAGTTGCGGATATGGGCTTGAAAAAATTTGACGATGCGTCGGAAGGTTTTAGCAATGCAAGAGATTTTGGGATTGAGTTTTCGCCTGTGGCAAACGACTACCGTTTTTATTTTGGGCTTTATAACTATTTGCTTAAAAATAAGAAAGTTGCGTTTGATTATTTTGACAAATATTTTAATGCCGGCGAACTCGATTGGTATTTCACATTACGATACGTGTATTGCCTTGTGGATTCACGGGAGAATCTCAAACGTGCCGAATCTCTCCTGACTTCGCTCGACAAGGAGCATCACAAATATTACTATTATTATTATGTGAGTGCTTATTACAAATATGTGAAAGGTGACGTGTCAGGTGCAAAGACTGACATTGCCACGGCGTTGAGGCTCGAACCTGACAAACCGTCAGTGCAAGCCCTTGCCGCTGAAATTGATAAAATGAAATAAAATAACTGTAACGATATGAAAATTAAGGTTTTACTTGGATTATTAATTGCAGCGTTTTTGTTTGCCTCGTGTGGCAACAAGAAAAAACGTCATAACAAAAATACTGACACTCCGACAGTAGAAGTTGTCAGTGGCAGTTCCAACCCGGCGTTGCTCAATGCCGTGAAGGAGTATTTTGCCGAAAAAGATACGTTTAGCACAGTGGAAATCAGCTTCAACTTGAAGTTAAATTCGCCGGAAAGAAATCTCTCTGCGTCAGGGCAGTTACGCATCGCAAATGATTCTGTGATTTGGCTGTACGTGAAGGCTCTTGGCTTTGAGGTTGCACGTGCAAAATTCACCAAGGATTCTGTGGCAGCCGTTGTCAAATTGAAAAACAGTTATTTCAAAGGCGATTACTCTCTGATGAAACGTTATATTCCTGTGGCAGTGGATTTTAGCGTGTTGCAGAGCATCTTCCTGAACCAAATTTTCCTCTTCCCGGAGAATGATGTCAGGAATCTGTCATACTTCGATTTTTATGATGCCGACGATCTTCTCAATGTTACATCTTTTGGTAATGCAGAGTATGCGAGAGTGTTTGGTTTCAATTACTTATTCAACATTGACAAATCCAACAAACACCTTAGCAACGCCACTGTTGAGATTCCAAAATCTCATAAGATTGTCAAGATAGAATATTCTGACTATAAGACAGTTGCCGGTCACTTGATGCCGCACGAAATGAAAATAGATATGGATGACAGTGAGGTGATTTTTACGACCAACAAGATTACATTCGGGAAAAAACTTAATTTCCCGCTCACAATACCGTCAAGTTACAAACCGTTTGAATTTTAAATGAGCAAGTTACGCAACATATTAATTGTCATTGTCTTCGCGCTCATCTCGAATGTTGGATTTGCGCAGATGGGTTTGCAGGAGCAGAGTGCGTTTTTGGATTCTGTCATCAAAGATATGTCGGATTCTTCAAGTGTCGCCGTGCCGATTTTGGAACAGCAAGTTGCAATCAAGGAGCAGGTTATCAGGCAGTTGAAGGATTCGATTGTGCAGATTGACAAGGATATTCGCAATCACGAAATATATTACGACCGTCTGAGTGCACAATTGGAATATGAGAAAAATATCTACTCCGATTTGGTGGTGAAGGCTTACCGTCTTCGCACGTTGATGTATGAGAATTTTGACATTTTTAGTTTCGACAATTTGTACACGACGTACCGTCAGTTCCTGTATGTCAAGTGGTTGTCGGATTACAGAAAGAAAAAAATCCTCAACATCAACAATCTGAAACGTGACATTGAAAAGGTGGTTTCGGAGCTTGAAGCTTGCAAATTGATGAAGGCAAAAAAGGCACAACAGCAGGGTGTTGAGGAGAATTTTTTACGTCAATACACGTCACGCAGATCGCAGTTGCTCAGGCATTTGAGCAACAGGGAAACCGTTGTCGATGGCGAAATCCGCAGAAACAATCTTGATTCCATCAGGCAGGTTTCGCAATTTGCTGAGGTGGATTCGCGGTCGGATTCGTCCACGCTGTTCCAATTGCAGGAAGGATATTTGATGTGGCCCGTGCATAAGGCGGTCATTATCAATTATTATGGAGTGACAAAGCATCCTGTTTATGAGGATGTCAGGTACAAAAACGATGGACTTGATTTTTGTGTGCCGTCGTCTGCCAAAGTGCAATGTGTGTATGGCGGCGTGGTCAAAAAAATCACTTTGATGCCTCGCAATCAATACGTTGTGATAGTGAAACACGGCATTTATTATACTGTCTATAATGGATTGGACAATGTGGAAGTGTCGGTGGGCGACGAGCTTGAACGCGGCGATGAGGTCGGCTCTTTTAGTGACGAGCAGAGCCACGCCAACTTCAATTTTCAGATATGGAAGGGCACAGAAAGCCTTGATCCATACAAATGGCTAATTAAATACAACAAGAAATGATGCAGTCGAATTATTCAGTCATAGAATCCAAATTGGACGATTTTGTGAGGAAGTTTTATTCCAACAGGATTGTTGTGGGCGTGTTGCTGCTGCTTTTGGTGGCTGCGGTGTCGCTCTTTTCGGTGTTTATGATTGAGAGTTTTGCATTTATGACGCCGATTGTGAAGACTATTTTGTTTTACTTTTTGTTGTTTGTCTTTGCAGCGGTTTTTGTGTTTTTCATTGGTGTTCCGCTTTGCAAATTGCTCAAAATTATCCCTTATATTTCATACGAAGAGGCTGCGGGAATCATATCTGAATATTTTTCGGACAGCAATGATATGTTGTTGAACGTCATTCAGTTGAATAGGGGAGAGAGCAACGATTTTCTTGTGGCAGCCATTAACCAAAAGATTGAGAAAATTTCGCCGTGGAATTTCACTCACGCCATCAATTTCAAGAAAACCTTGAAATTTTTGTATATTTCGGGCGGTGTTTTGATGTTTTTGCTGCTGATGAGCTACCTTTTTAGGACAAAAATGTCGTCGGGTGCGTCGCGTTTTATGAATTATTCTGTGTATTATCAGCCTGACAATCCGTACTCCGTGTGCCTGCTCAACGACTCTTTGAAGTGCGCCAACGGTGACGACTTCACGGTTTTGTTGGAGGTGGACGGGCCTTCATCGCCGCAGGATGTTTACGTGAAAACCTCGGTTGTAAATGCCCGTATGAATGTAGATTCTGCCAATCATTATTCATATACATTCCGCAATTTGACGGCGGATGTCGAATTTTCGTTTGGATATTTGGGCTATCAGTCCGACGAATTCACGGTTTCTGTATTTCAAAAACCGCAAGTTTTGGGCGTTACAGTGTCGGTAACTCCGCCCGCTTACACGCAAATCAAGGGTGACGAATTTGAAAATACGGGCGATTTTACTGTGCCGTTTGGGTCGCAAATTTCGTGGAAATTCGACGTTGACAATTGCAACGGCTTCAATTTCTTCGCTGATACAGCCCGCGTGGAGGCAAATATTGATGGCAAAAAAGTGGTTGCAAACCGCAAAGCCCTCAAATCTTTCGATTATCATTACGATGCGACGGGCGAAAATGGCTTCAAATATTCCTCTAATTTGTTTCACGTGAATATAGTTCCCGATTATTATCCGCAGATTCAGGTTGTTTCGGCGGTGGATTCTACGGCTGCAAACGCGGTTTTCTTCTCGGGTCATATCGCTGACGACTACGGTTTTCACTCGTTGACGTTCAATTATTACGACTCCAAAACCCCTCAAAACGTGAAGTCGCAGCTGATAGACGTTGCTCAGGCGGTGTCGCAGGACTTTTATTTTTATTTTGATTTTAATAATTTGCCCAAGTCGGTTTCGTATTAATTTGAGGTCAGGGACAATGATGCTGTCTCCGGTTTTAAGTCAGCAAAGACACCAATTTCGGTCTATACGACCATCACAAACGAGGAAAAACAGGAGCGTGTTGACAATTTGAATACGTCGATTTCTGACAAAGTTGACCAAGCCAAGCGCATTTTGAACGAATTGAGCAACGATTTGAACGATTTTCAGAAGTCAATTTCTGCAAATGATATGGTTTCGGATTGGGAAAAACAATTGAAACTAAACAATCTGATGGAAAAACAGAACCGTTTGCAGCAGTTGATGCAGGAACTTTCACAAGAAAATTCGTCGAAAAACGCCTTTGAAAACCAACTTTCGCCTGAAATGTCGGAGGATTTGTTGGAAAAGCAGCGTCAGTTGCAGGAACTTTGGGACAATCTTCTTACCGACGACATCAAGGAATTGTTGGATAAGATTAATGAAATGAAAAACTCCCTCAATGAGAAGAATTTGCGCGACAATATTTCGGATTTGAAGTTTGATTTTGACCAAATTAATGAGCAATTGGATCGCAACAGTGAATTGATGAAGATGTACAATGTTGACAACAAGTTGCAAAATCTCTCGCAGGATTTGGACAAAATGGCAGAGGAACTTCGTGATATTTCACGTGAAATCAAACAGAATAATGAAAACAATTCCAATCCCGGCGACAAAAACGCTGACAAAAACAACAAGTCTGACAAGAATAATAACAACAATTCTGACAAAAATAAGGGCAACAATTCTGACAAAAACGTCGAAAAACAGTCGCAAAACGACCAAAATTCCGACGCCGACAATCAGGATTTGGCGCAAAAGATGGAGGATTTGTTGAACCAATTCAACGAAAAACTCAAAGAATATAACGATTTGCAGAAGTTGAATGAAGAATTAGGCGAGAACAAACTCCAAATCAAAAACCTCAAAAATGAGTTTGAGGACTTGAAAAAGAACCTCCAATATCAGCAAAACGAGTTGAATGATTTGGAAAATAAGCCCAATAAGCCTGATAATAATGGCGAATATATTGATAAATCTGACGCTCAGAATCAACAAAATGACGCCAACAAGGATAATTCTGACGGTCAGAAATCCGATTCGCAGAAGCAAGATTCACAAA
>JAEEQV010000071.1:0-9379 GCA_016285445.1 Bacteroidales bacterium | reverse complement strand
AGCAAATGGGAATTTTATTAACAATGTGCTTTATACTGTAGATGGTGGTAATTCGTGGACTTCCTCATTGTTAGAGTTGAAAGAATCAGATAAAATTGTTACAACAACATGGAGCGATGAACAAACAGTGTTTCTGACTGTACTTGATACGAGTTCAAACAAAGTTGCCATATATAAAAGTTCAGATTATGGAGAAAAATGGGGGTTGTCAACAAATGATGTTTTTTCGCAAGAAGTTTCACCGAAAAGTGAGTCTTATATCTATATGGCGTTTGTAAACAATCAATTAGGATATATCTTTGCAAATATAGGCTATAGTGTGACAAGTGATGGCGGAATGACATGGAAAGCTGAACAACTTAGCATTGCACCAAAACACTTGTTTCAATTTGAAAACGGATACATTATTTTAACTGTATCAAGTCAAATTAGCAAAACATTGGAAAGTTGTCGAATAATAAATATGTATGATGGGGGTAATGGTATTATTGCATATTATAATGTCCCAAAGTCTATGTATGATTTAGGAAGAGGTAAGGTTTGGGCTACTGTGTCGGGAGGATATAATGGGGATAAAAATAATATAATATCAACTGATAGTATGCGAACGTGGCAGATTACAGAAGAAACATATACTCCGCCAACAAGTGTAGTGAATACTGCCCTAAATAACTCTCGTTATTCCTATATATACAAAGGTAACATGGAAGGGAAAAACATATTCGTAAAATCCAAGAACGAGATTTTTATAATCGGGAAACAGAATGGAAGGTTGTTTTATTCCTCGAATGGCGGTAAAACATGGGATTACAAGGATTTCAATACAGCATTATACAAAATGCAGTTTTTCCCTAATGATGTTATATATATGACAAGTACAGATAGTTTGTTCATATCTCGTGATGGCGGAGAATCGTGGAGTGGGAAAGATATGCACATCTCTGATTTTTCGGGACGCGATGTAAGAAATATACAGTTTTTTACAGAAAGTTTCGGATATGTTTTTGATGATGTACATTTATATCAAACTGTCAATGGCGGCGACACATGGGAGAAGATCACAAATCCAAGTTTAGATTTTTACAATTATGATGGGTCTTTAACATATGGTTGCTTTGCAAACAAGCATATTGGATTATTTCAAAGTGATGATTCAAAGACGATATTATTGGCAAAAGTTAATTCAGAAAAAAAGTTGACATTTTCGCTTGTTTCTGAAGATAAAGTAAACAGAATTGCACGGATTACTACGACTTCTCACGAAGGGAAATGGATATTGATGGATAGAATTAATGGACATGTATATACCTGCGATACTACTGAATACAATTTCAAAAAGGTTTGGCAAGGGAGTGAGTATTATACTCCTGCGTATGCCTATTCAACTTTGTTGGTATATTCTAAAGATACGTTGGTAATTCCATCATTGTCAGATGCTCTGGATTATCCCAATGATACAGTGCTTGTTTCTATAGATGGTGGAGAAACATGGAATGAAGAGAGGGTTTCGCAATATCCACCTATTACAAAAATATCAAAGGCGGATAATAATAATGTCATTTATGGATTTACCGAATTAAAAAATATTAGAATCTATAAAGGTATTCATAAAGTAAAAACCTCAGAATCATCTTTTGAAAAACAAGAAAATGGTACAATACAATGCTCTATAAGCAATGCAGAAAATCAAAGTTATGCTGCAAAGGTGGTCATAGAACAAGTTAACGGTACAAATATAATTGTAAACGAGAACTTAGAAGTCAAATCGGGAGAAACGTTTGTAATTACGTTACCACAAAATATAACCGCAAACTATGTGATAAAGGTTATTCCAGAGGATGAAGAGGTTTATGAAACGGTACAAAGCCAAGAATTTATAGTAAACAATGGTGGCAGTGCCATAGACGCTGTTTCTTCTGATGAAATTCAGATCCGTGTAGTAAATGGAAAAATAGAATGCAGTTGTGAGGAATATGCAATATACAATGTGGCAGGGCAAAAGGTGCAAAATAACGCTTCTTTGCCATCGGGTACGTATTTTGTGCATTGCAATCAACAAGTTAAGAAGGTTATCATTCAATAACAATGTAAAAATGATTATTTACCCCTACAATAAAAAATAAAAACTATGAGGTATAGAAATAAAATAGGAATAACAATCATCGCACTGCTAATGTCGGTGGTCGGTTCGTATGCCCAAGACCTCGAAATAGTAGGTATGCCTATAGATTGCAGGGAATCTGCTTCGTCGGTGGATTATCAGCAATACGGCGTTTTAACATCGGGAGCTCATTCATATTTTGAATGGAGCATAGAGGGCGGTGCGGATTTTAATCCGTCGAGAACAGCCACAGGCAGTTTTGTAACGGTTCGTTTTACTGAAGGAACAGGAACTGTTATATTGCGTGTTACGGAGCGTAGCGGTAACACGGTTTTACGAACAGGAATAAGAGAAATTTCAAAAAACATACGCCCCACTATGGTTTCCGTTGACGGTCCCACAGGTTGGGGTGCAGTATGTTTAGAGCAAAAAGGTGTTGTTTATACGGCAACGGCAAACAACGCACAATCATTCACGTGGACAGTTCCCGAAGGTAATACGCTTGTGTCGCAAAGTGGTAACACAGCCGTCGTAGATTTTCACGGAGTTGCAGGTAATATGATTGTATGTGCCCAAAACGGAGAGGGGTGTGTTTCGCACAACTGTCTACACCCATACGTTGCTCCTGTTGGCGACTGCCCACAACCGCAACAATGTGAAATGGTTATTTCGGCAGAAAACAAGTCGGTTTGTCAAAACGATGTTTTTGATGTCGCACTTTCAATGTCCGATGTGGATTGCTATTGTGTAAACAGTATGTTTTTCTCGATACGCTATAATTCGTCTGTTCTCCAACTTGAAGGAGTAAATTCCCAATCAAACTTTGTCCGTTTCAAAGATTGTGGCAATGGAATGGTAAGTGCAATAATCAGCGTGGAAAATGGAACAGGATTCAGAGGTGGCAATATTGGTACGCTACGGTTTAAGGCGTTGGAATCAGGAACATCTGACATTACGCCTATAAGTTTTGAATATACAGGTTCTGGCGATGGTGAAGAACCTACCGTTACGTTCGTCAATGGAGTTGTAACGGTTGCTCCAAGTACTGAGGTTCAGATTTCACCAACCGTTTCGGAGATTGCAAAAGGTGAAACTGTATCCTTGCAAGCCACACCGACAGGCGGAACGTGGCAAGGCGACGGCATTTCGGGTTCCACGTTCAACTCGGCTACTGTTGGCGTAGGCAAACATACACTAACATACGTTGTAGCCCCCAACGGAGAAACGTGTGGTGGTCGTGACAGTATTGAAATTACTGTTACAAACGACTGCAATTTCAGATTTATACTCCCCGACACGGTACTTTGTGAACCTGCGGGTTTGGTAACCGTACCTATCCGATTGTCGGATACGTGTGCTTGTATATCGGACGTGCATTTTTGTTTGACATACGACACGACCGTTGTACGCTATGTTGATATTGAAAGCAACGACAAAACGGTTTATGTAAGGGAAAACGGAAATGCCTTGAGTGCACTTGTGTCAAATAATGCCCCTGTCACAACAGAATTTTTGGCATTACAATTTGAGGTTGTCGGACAAGGCGAATCTAATATGACTTTGTTCGTAAATGACATTCTTAAAGACGGAAACCTACGGAGTTATACGGCAACAGGAACAATTACCATAGGACAATCCCCTGTTGTACAAATAGATGTACCACAAACATTCTACGAACAAGACACGGCAATAGCACTCACGGCTATTCCTGCAAATGGTCAATGGGTGGGCGACGGAATAACCGACGGGAACTATTTCAATCCGTCATTGGCAGGGATTGGAACCCATACGTTGAAATATGTAGTTTCGGCGTATGACGATTATTGTGCAGCTGAGGATTCGGTACAAATCGAGGTCAAGTCAAATTGCCGTTGGGAGGTTCTGCAACAAGAATATGACGCATTCGTTGGAGATACCATACAATTTGAATTTGGCTTGAATAACCCTGCCAATTGTGGTTGTGTATCAAGTTTAATAGCAACAATACAATACGACAGTGAGAAATTGCAGTTTAACGGAGATACGTCATATTCGTACTCCCAAAGTGGTTTAACTATCAAGTCTTGTGACGGTGGAATCCGATTGTTGGTTTCTTCGTCAGATATGTTGCCGATTTCGCTTCCGTTTGTTGCAAAAGCGGAAGGAAACGCCATTGTTCAAGCCGAAGTTGTTGATTTTATCGGCAATATACGTGATGTATTATCTGCACAAAGCAATGTACAGATTGAAGAAAAGGTTGTAAGAACAATAGAAATAGCCGGTGCTCGTGTTGTCTGCAAATCTAACCAGTGGGAAGATTACCATTGGTTAACCTACACTATTGCCGAACCAGCCAGCAACGCACAATATAGTTGGACGGTTACAGGCAATGCACAGATTGGGACACAAACTGCAAACTCCGTTCAGATTCATTTTCTTTCGGGAATGCAGACTGTTTCGTTGACTGCTCGTGAAATTGTGAATGGAGAGCAAACTGCCGAAACCACGATAGCCATAGAGCAACGCATTCGACCAAATAATTTGAACTATCAAAACTTGGGAGATAACAATGTTTGCAACACTGCCGAGAACGTGATATATACCGTTTCGGGCAATGCTTCGGAATATCATTGGGAAGTTCCTGCAAATGCCGAAATCGTTTCGGGGCAAGGGACAAACCAGATAGCGGTTAATTTCAACGGGACATCGGGTAACATTGTGGTACACGCTCAAAATGGAGAAGGTTGTTTGAGTTATGGTGGTGTCTATTATAGTGTGAATGTCAACGGTGATTGTCCTCCGCAGGAATATTCTCTAAAATCCTTGACGTTGAGCGATGAGGAACAGGGCGAAAATGAAAACATCGCAGCTCCAATTGACCTTGCGGAAACATACGTGAATGTTTATCCGATACCTGTAAAGCATATTTTGACAATATCGACAAATGCAACTATTCAACGAGTAATCGTATATGATGTAGTCGGCGGTATTGTTATGCAAAGACAGAACGTAACGCAAATTGATGTGTCCAACTTATTGGCAGGAAACTACTTTGTACAAATAGAGACAGACAAAGGCACGTTTACCAAGCCGATAGTTGTGGTGAAGTAATGATTATTGCTTATAGTAGATGAAATGCTATGATTAGTGTTTCATCTACTATAAAAATAATACCTTAAATTATTTGAGGCAACTCTCCGATTACAAAGAATTATTTTCCTTGTATTTTTTCAAGCAGGTCAATCAAACGGTCAACGTGTTCCTGTGCTTTTTGGGCAACTTTTCGTTGTTCCCCGATTTCGGTAAGAAATTTATCCACCAAACTTGTGTCAACGCCTTTTTTTATATTGCCCTTGAAATTATTGTCTCCAAACACATTTGTTAAATGAATGCCAAACAATTCGTCAATTGGAATGTTTAACTTGTTTGAAATCAATTCCAATATATCTGTACTTGGCGTAGGATATTTGCCATTTCGTTTGTCAATTGAAAACAAACGGTTTATTCTTTGAGTGTCTTTCATATCTAATTCACGGCAAAAGGCACTCACATTGCCATCATAACGGTCACGGATTAAATTTTTAATCGCCTGATTTTTAGGCGGTAATGATTGTTCTAATTCTGCCATAATAAAAAAATATCAAAACTTGTTTGAATTATTAAAACTTGTAATATCTTTGCTGTTGTAAACTAAAATTGTAATTTAGTTTATGTTATAAACCATCGCATTACTATTTGATGGTTTGCAAATATACAAAATAAATAAAACAAGTAACAAAATTCTATAAAATGTTTTATATATAACAAAAATAATCTAACGATTAAAAGATATGGCAGAAGAAGTTCAAAACGTAAACAAAGCAACGATGCTCCACGACAACGAGGGAGAAATGTCGGTTATGCCTATTCAAGCCGCATTCATTCGTGGTGATAAAGCGTTGTCAAAATTTCTTGGAGGGATAAGCCGTCCAACGCTCACAATGATGAGGGAAATGGGATTGCCGTTTTACAGATTTTCCGACAACATTTTGCTCTACGACCCCAAAGAAGTGAGTATGTGGATTTGCGAGCATTCGCAACGCAACGAGCAAATGGGAACAGACTTGGAATGTCAAGTGCAGGAAGTTCCAATAGAGAAAGTAACCATACGACCAAAATTCCGTAAATAAACCGTTATGATATTCAATTGTAAAAAAGAACGCCACAAGATTGGCGAATGCCCTGTTTGTGGAACAAGTTGGAAAGGACGAAGTTTCTTGTACATCTATTCAAAATGGGTGAAGCAAGAAAGAAAAGAAATTTCCCCTAAGGATTTACGTGCGTATATACGCAGAAACCACACGCTCCATAATCAATCACGTCTTATTGAAGATACCAATACGGGCGAGTTTATCTGTCCCGATTGTCAAACACGTTTTAATTTTCAATCCAATGAAAAAACAAAATAATATGGTTCCCGATACTGGGAATTGGGAATATGCACCACCACGTGCAATGTGGAAATCGGAACTTGCACACCTGCACGGATTCAACGACACCAACAACTTTTTCCGTAAAAACGTACACAGCAACCCTCTACTAATGCAACGTCTTGAATGCTTGGGCTACAAAAAAACGTCAAAATGGCTCACACAGAAACAGGTTGACCTTATATGCGACGTGATTGGCTATGTAATTGTAAACGAATCAAACCGCTAAAACTATGTTTTTCGACGACTGCAACCCTAAAGACAAAGAGCAAATCAAAAAACGCTACCGCTTTTGGGTGGCAAAACTCCACCCCGACAAAAACGGGGACAACGACCTCTTTGTAAAAATGCAAACAGAGTATGAAGTGATTCTGAAAGGTGGAACGCAAACCACCCAAAAGAAAAAGGCAGAACCTACTTTGATGGAAATGATTTTACAAAATCCTCTCATTAGAAATTTGGCTACCGATGTGGTGAACCAAACCACAAAGCACTTGCTGGAGGGGATAGACAAAACATCTGATACAATCCAACAACTATTACGAAACGACCTAAAACAATAATACAATGAAGAAAGATTTTTTCCTTTTTTACAGCAGTTGGTACAAGGTTGTAAAGGATTTACCTACCGAAATCAAAATTGAAATCTACGAAGCCACAATAGAATACGGATTATACGGAACGATAACGGAACTTACGCCTATGGCAAACGTGGCATTTGGTTTTATAAAAGACGATATAGACCGTAACACAAAAACTTACGAAGAAATCAAGAAACAACGCTCCGAGGCTGGCAAGAAAGGAAGCGAAGCACGTTGGGGAAAAACGTCGAAAAACAATGATGGCGACCAATTGCAACCCATCGAGGACGTTAACGACCCATCACAAGACATAGCAAACAATAACACACCATCTCAAAGCATAGCAAACGATAGCAAAATATGGCAAGATATGGCAAACGATAACAATGGATGGCATAATAAAAATAAAAACAAGAATGAAAATAAAAATAATTCTCTCTCTCTTACTCTCTCTCAATCCGACATACCGTCGGAAACAGAGAAAAAGAGAGAAGATTTTATTTTCAAAAATTTATTTTGGCTTAATAGGAAAAACCCTAAAGGGGAAACACAACGGCTGATTGACAACTACCAAAGTCAAGGTTGGAGAAAAGCAAACGGCAGGGAAATCACAGACCTTGCGTCGGTAGTGCGAATGTGGAAATGCGAGGAACAAGACGGACGAATGCCACGAAAACACCTTGAATGTCTGCGGAAAATGTTGGAAGCCGTCAATCTCCACGACAACGTGAACGCCCTGCGTGAAACCGACAAACTCGTTTCCAATGGCGACAGGATTGAATTGTACTGCACTCACAAACTCGCAACGTATTTACAGGAACATTCACAGGCGATAAAGTCCATTTATGAAACATACTTCAGCAACAAACAATTATTCCTAAAATACCTCGACTGATGGAAGAAACACAGAAAAAAAACGATATACTTTTTTCCCTAATCTTGCTTGTGCTTTTGGCGTGGACAAGTGGCTTTTACATAGGCGAATTGAGCGAAACACAACATTCCAAAACCATAACCGACACGGTAACCAAAGTAACTCACGACACCGTTCGTTCCCTGCAACCTGTGGAAGTGGTGCGATACGTGTACCGAACCAAAATTGACACGCTCCGAACCACCGATAGCGTGTTGGTTGCCGTTGAAATCCCCATAGGACAACAAAACTAAAAAATACCACCTGTAAACCCTTGAAAATAGGCGGTTCGTTCAAAACAAGTTATGTTAATTATTGTTTGTTTTTGATAGTTATTGTTCAATTTTCAATTTTTGAACAATACTAAAATAAACAATATATGCGCTGTTACATCAAGTATTCAAAAGACTCTACCAAAAAGTTGGTCTCCATTACTATTCGTATTGCAATAAATATGAATAAGAATCTGTATTATAAGCCAGGGATTAAATATCCGTTGGACGTAATACAAAAATTAGACGACCATGGAAATCTTCTTCCTAATGTAAGAAACAAAGATGCCCAGAAACTTTCCGAACTCATAAAGTCGGAAATGCAAAAATGCAGTACGTTAATAGAGCGACTGAACTCAAGGAACATAGACATTCTAAATTTGAGTAGTAAAGATTTTATTTCATATTTTGACAATGATTTCTCAACTGATAAAGTAGATGTAAAACCGACTACTTTGGTTTCGCTTTTTAACTTGTATATTGAAAACCTCAAGGTTTCTGCACAACGAATCATACATTATAGATTGTTGTTTAATTCGTTTTATCGGTTTTTAAGAATAAAGGTTCTTGAAGAGATTTTGCCACAAGATTTTTCATTGATGCTTGCCAATGAGTTCAAAGATTTTTATCAAAATGAATATAGATATGTGAAATCTTATCCATATTTATTTGAAAACATGAAAGATAGGAACATTCCTGCGGAACCAAGATGTGACAATACAACAGCCGTTAAAATGAAGCAGATGTGTGCTTTTTTCAATTGGATGGTGGACAATGAATATTTACAGAAAAACGTGTTCTCCAAAGTTGAGAAACATGAGGATTATAAAAATACCCCTGTAATTTCACTAATGCTTACAGAACTGAAACAATTGGCATCGGCGAGTGTCCCGGACATTCTTGTCCCAACAAGAGATGCATTTGTCTTTCAGTCTTTGACAGGACTGCGTATAAATGAGTTTCAATCACTGTCGAAGAAAAATTATCATGTTGCCAATGGAATCCCCTATATTTATTTTTATGCAAGCAAAACAGGTCAATATGAAGTACGGCCATTGATATAT
>JAEEQV010000070.1:0-9623 GCA_016285445.1 Bacteroidales bacterium | reverse complement strand
AAATATATTAACGATTATTCAAAAAACGATTTGTCGACATTTTTAGAAAAGATAATGGACACTGATAATAACATAAGAAATGCCAGAAACTTTTCCATGATTTCTGAAAAATATGAGGATATTATAAAAAGAATCAAAAAATCATAAATAGTAACTTTAAAAATATGAAAACAACGAAAAGAATTTTTACAATTTTCCTCACCCTGTTTGTAGCAAGCAGCGTGTGGGCAGATGATTATGTGGAGAGAAAGGGAATAAAATATCGTTTAACCTATCAATATTTTGTAGAGAAAGGTTTCCAATACGTCGCATTCGTAAGTAGTAACGATTATTCTGGAAGTGTGACGACAATTGATACATTGGTTAATAATAATGGTCATCAATATCCTGTGATAGCAATTGAAGGTGAGGCGTTTAAGGATTGTACAGGTTTAACTTCCATTACTATTCCAAACAGTGTAACTTCAATTGGATATAGAGCGTTTCAAAACTGTACTCGCTTGACCAGCGTAACCATCCCAAACAGTGTTGAGGAAATTGGTTCTTCTGCATTCTCTAATTGTATAAGTCTGACTTCCATTACCATTCCAGAACGTGTATCTTCGATTAATTACCATACTTTTGGTAGTTGTAAAAACTTAACTTCCATTACTATTCCAGAAAGTGTAACCTCAATTGGTGAGGGAGCTTTTGCGGGTTGTACAAGTTTAACTTCCATTACTATTCCAAAAAGTGTAACCTCAATTGGAAGGGATGCGTTTGAAAAGACTGGTCTGAAATCAATAACAATAGCTTGTAATTTGATGAATTGTCAGAATATGATGGGTCTTATAGATGATATAAATGATGCAACTGTAACTATATTAAGTAGTGTTACTTCAATTAATGCTGATCAGAACATTGGGTTTGGTCAAGGTATATCGATTTATTTTGAAGGAATGGAACCACCAGTTTTCTATAAGTGGGTGTATGACGAATATGATTTAACATATGAGCTAAAGGAATGCGAAGACTGTGACGCTTCGTCAATGGTCACATATGGTGGACTAAAAAAAGTGTCTGTCCCTTGCGAAGCCATAGAGACATATAAAGAGAAATGGCCTAATATAGCCGATATGTTGTCTGGACAACCCGATGTAAGGTATGATAAGGAATGTTGTACGATACAGTTAACTCTTGATTGCCCTAATTATATAATGGAAGTCGTGCCAGCTCCAGGTTATAGATTTGTAGAATGGAATGATGGTAATACAGATATCAAACGTATTGTTGCAGTAGGTTCAAAAAAATCTTTTAGAGCAAGGGTAGAACCTATAGATAATAATAATAACAACAATAATACCAATACTGCCATTTCTGAGATTTCCAATGCCAAGGCTATTACAATCGTAAACGGTCAAATCCTTGTAAACGACGAAGCACCAGCATTCGTGGAAACCGTTTCAGGTCAGAAAATCGCAAATGCAAACCTCAAATCGGGCGTGTATTTTGTGGTGGTAGATGGCGAAACCGTAGGCGTTTCGGTTCGGTAATCTTGTAGAGATGTGTCATGGTGCGTCTCTACAAATCGCTGTAAATAAAAATGTTATAAATTAAAGGTCGCTGCAAGGCGGCCTTTAATGTTTACAGATTTGCATTTTGAAGCGTAAACAGATATGGGCAACATAGTATGGGGGAAAAACTGAGATATGATTTTTCCCGTTGGGGCTTTATATGCCAGAAATCTTGAACTTTGTTGAGATGAAGTCTCGTTTTAGTTTGTCTGCCTAAAATGCTCACCATAGAGCTAAACGATAAATCTGTTTATATTATAATAAACCCCTCGAAAGTGAGGGGTTTAAAATGTGGAATGATTACTTCAAATTCTCCTTAAAAAACGCTTCGATTTTGTCGTATGGAATCTTGTTGTTTTTGTCGTCGTAAAGGTCGGTGTGGACGGCATCGGGGATAATCATAATTTCTTTATTTCCGTCTTTCATACTTTTGCCTTCGCATTTTTTGCCTGTCATTTTTTCAAACGCATATTCACTGAAATAGCGGCTGTGGGCTTTTTCGCCGTGAATCAGCAGCACAGGGGTTGCAATCTCGTGAGCATAGCAAAGCAGTGGCTGGTTCAGGAAGGATTGGCAACCTGTCACATTCCAACCATCGTTGGAGTTGCCGCTCCGTTTGTGGTAGCCACGCGGAGTTTTGTAATAATCGTAATAATCCTTCACGAACCACGGAGCATCGTCGGGCAACGGGTCGATTACGCCGCCGGCACGCTTGTAGCTGCCCGTGCGGAAATCTTCGGTACGTTGAGCCGCAATTGCCTTGCGTTTTTCCATACGCTGTTCGGGCGTGTTCTCGCTCTCGAAATATCCTTCAACATTGACTTTGCTCATATCGTACATTGTTGATGCTACCGTCGCTTTGATTCTCGGGTCGAGAGCGGCCGCGTTGATTGCCATTCCGCCCCAACCGCAAACGCCTATGATTCCGATACGTTCAGCGTCAACATTTTCCTGAACTGACAGGAAGTCAACCGCAGCAAGAAAATCCTCGGTGTTGATGTCGGGCGAGGCCATACGGCGGGGTTCTCCGCCACTTTCGCCCGTAAACGACGGGTCGAACGCAAGGGTAATGAATCCACGTTCAGCCATGTGTTGCGCGTAAAGTCCGCTGGTTTGTTCCTTCACCGCTCCGAACGGTCCCGAAACGGCGATTGCCGCCAATTTGCCTTGTGCGTTTTTGGGCGTGTACATATCGGCTGCCAATTCGATTCCGTAACGATTGCGGAACGTAACTTTCTTGTGGTCAACGTTTTCGCTCTGAGGGAAAACCTTGTCCCATTCCTGTGTCAATTCAAGTTCTTGTTTCTGATTATCCATATTTCTTTCTTGTTTTTGTTGCGAGCAGCTTGCCAACAAAGCCACACACGCACCGATTAATACTAATTTTTTCATATTATCCTTTTTTGAATTATCAGAAGCAAAAGTATTCATTTCACGTCAAAATGATTGTATCTAAATTTTGGGAAAAGTTACCAAAATTTTGGGATATTATGATTTGTGTAAAACAAACAGCCGAACACCCACTGGTATTCGGCTGTACAAAACAAAACTTAAAAATTATAGCAAATCACATTTTTTCGTCGTTCGTTCCGCAAGACGCATGGCGAGAATGGAAACGGGAATTGTTAGAATTATAACTGAGATTAATGCAGGAATATTTTCGATGACGGGTTTCATAAGTTCGTCGTATCCTGCAGGCATTTCTTCCACGGCAGCCGCCAGCGAACCTTCTGTGTCGGTCCACCAATGGGCGGTGTATGCGAAAAATGAAAACGCAAACGGAATGAAACTTACGCGAACGCCTTTCAGCGTGTCGTATCCGTAAATCAATCTGATGATTTCTGAGAAGGCAGTCAAAATAATGATTCCCACGATATAGGACAAATCCGCTTCGCCCGTTATCAGTCCTACCACAAGCATAAATCCGTTTAAGACCGTAGCTGCCCCGAAATTACGGATTTCCATCGCCGTATAAAGATAGATGAATGCGAACAAAAACGGCAAAATTGCGCCAACGTAGGCGTAACACATAGGATGAATCAAACCACTTGCCGAACCAAGTATATATACGGCAAGATAGGCAATTGCCAAGAGAAGAATTTTTGATACAGTTTTCATTGCTTTATGTTTTATTACTATTCTGCGGCAAAATTAATTTCCACAAGAATATGAGTAAATCGCCATTTATGGGGATTTACGAGACAAATATGATTTTTTATAAATGCTCTTACTACAAGGGAATAAAATTCTTTGTAAGTTTGTCAAGTCTTGAAACGGAGATTCTGGTATAATGAAACAATTACATTCAATTGGAGCCGTATTAGCGGCGTGTTTCTACATTACCATTATGGTGACGTTTGGTAATGACTGTATCGTTACCGAACGGACTTATTCATCCGAAAAAGCATATATTGACTACGTTGAAACGCAAATCGGAAGTCAGAAAATCCCCTCAAACACAATTGCCTCGCTTATAAATATTTGCAAGTCTCCCGTAAAAAAGATACATGACGACAAGTATTCATTCCGATTAGCAGAAATTCAAGTTAAACCAGCAGAATGTGCATATTTCTGCCATCCTATACGACAACAGAACATTCAGATTTTTTCAAACACCGATATTATTTATCCCTTTAACTATTTCTTGTAAGTAGTATTTACAACCTATCTTTCAAAACAAAAAACGACATAACTGTTTCTAAAACGGCTATGTTAGATTGTTTATTTATAACCCATTATAGTTTTATCAAAAATTTTAAAAAAATGAACACAACATATTTAATAGGAATAATCCTCATAGCAGCCATTGTATTGCCCATCGTGCTGTTGAACTACAAGAACAACAAAAAAAATGCAGTTATTAGAAAAGAATATTCAGAAATGACAAAATCAGCAAACATAGCGAACCAAGAACATTGGAATGGTCATTTGATAGCCATTGACAAAATCGACAAAAAATGTTACTTCATTCATCAAGTAGATATAGCTTGCGAAACGCAAATTATTGACTTGACGGAGTATTCCTCCTGTCGTGTCATCACAAGCAGTTCTCTCGGCTCAACCAGCACTTCAGTCGAAATGGTTGAACTTGTGTTTACCCCGAAAACGAAGGAGAAAGAAAACATCAACCTTGTTTTCTACAATGCCGACACCGACGGTTTCACCTTGAACGGAGAACTGCAATCAGCAGAACGATGGAAAAAAATTTGTAATGATTGTATGAATTAATATGTAAGGATATGTATTCAAATGCAATAATCATTGTTTTTGTTCTTGGCTATCTTTGTATAGCCTTAGAACATCCGTTGAAACTCGATAAGGCGGCAATTGCCTTATTGATTGGCGTGCTTACATGGACTATTTTCATCGTTTTCGGTGAAAACGACATCCATGACGTTGTTGCGTCACTCAATGATAATTTGGCGGAAACGGCACAAACATTGTTTTTCCTTTTTGCGGCAATGACGATTGTCGAAATTGTTGACTGTCATGATGGTTTTAAAGTCATAACCGACAAAATCAATGCGACAAATAAGGTGAATTTGATGTGGCTTATCGGTATTCTCACATTTTTTATGTCGGCAGTGCTTGACAATCTTACCACTACAATTGTAATCTTATCGTTGCTTCGAAAGCTCGTTAATGATAAGGAAACACGGTGGACATTTGCAAGTATTGTGGTTATTGCTGCAAACGCAGGTGGGGCGTGGTCGCCAATTGGCGATGTTACAACGATTATGTTATGGATTGGAGGGCAAATCACCGCCTTGAACATAATCAAGTGTGTATTTATACCAAGCCTGATTTCGCTTATAGTACCGTTAATAGTGCTTTCGTTCACACTAAAAGGTAAACTTGTACGTCCTGAAAGTAATTGCAACAAAGAAATTCACACTTCGGTAGCTGAGCAAAGAGGATATTTAATTTTGGGCGTGTCTCTTTTGCTGTTTGTACCTGTTTTCAAGACGTTCACACATTTGCCGCCTTTTATGGGAATGTTGCTGAGTTTAGGAATAATCTGGCTACTCAGCCATATACAATTATCCCATTCCCAAGACGAAAAGAGGGAGCGTTTTTCTGTTGCTCAGTGTCTGAAACACGTTGATACTTCAACGATTTTTTTCTTTCTTGGAATCCTTACTGCAGTTGGTGCCTTAGGTGCGGCAGGTCAATTGGAAAAAATGTCGGAATGGCTCCGAGATGTGACAAATGGAAATATCTTTGTAATTGATAGTGTTATCGGACTGCTTTCGTCAATCATCGACAATGTTCCGTTGGTTGCCGCTACAATGGGCATGTATGCTATTGATCCAAGTATATCTGAATTTGCCGTTGATGGTACGTTTTGGTCAATGCTTGCCTATTGTGCAGGAACGGGTGGGTCCATACTCATTATAGGTTCTGCTGCTGGTGTTGCCGCAATGGGATTGGAAAAAATCGATTTCATCTGGTATTTGAAACACATCAGCTGGTTGGCTGTAATTGGCTATTTTTTTGGTGTGCTCTGTATTTACCTTGGATTGTAGTAGAATTTGTCTCGGTGTTATACTACATTGTAATTCAAAGGTCGTCGCAAGGCGGCCTTTTTTATTGATTGCTATTTCCTCTCTCAATGGCGTCGTCATTTCGCAGCCGAACGGAGCGAGGCAAGGAATCTGCTGGAATTTCCGAAAAGGGAGACCTTTTTTGTTTAAATATCCGCCATCGCTCATTCTTATAATTGCTATCGCTTTTCTTTTATTAAATAATGCAAATAGTTGGTATTGAGAAAAACCATCATGGTTGTTTCTTTTTCAACGGAAATCGGGATTTCTTTGTGCTTGTAAACAAAAAACGTATTGATATGGGATTTTTAATTGTTATGGGCGTTATGTTAGCTCTTATTTTTGCAAAAGTATTTTTGTTCAATTAACTTTTAGTCAATTAATTAAACAACGATGAAAGAGATGCTGTCTTTGGATGGCATCTCTTTTTATTAGGAAAATCTATAGTAATAATTGAATAAAATAATCAAAAACGATAGTCGGTTTCTAAAAAACATTGTATTCTTGCAAAAAATTTGAACGACAGATGGAGTTACGGCAGTTGAAATATTTTGTGAAGGTTGCGGAAATGAAAAACTTTTCGGAGGCGGCACGATTGCTAAATGTAACGCAAAGCACTCTGTCTCAACAAATAAAGCAATTGGAAGGTGAACTTGGCGTGGAATTGTTCACCCGAAATTCTCACCACGTTGACTTGACCGACATTGGCAAGGAATTTTTTCCGTCGGCGTTGCGTACCATTTCCGAAGCAAACACGTGCATAGAAAGAATCCGCGATGTTCAGAATTTGAACGTAGGCGAATTGAATATCGGCGTGACTTACACGTTTTCGCTTCTTTTGAGCGAAGCGGTGCTTCAGTTCAGGAAATTGTATCCGAATATAAAACTCAATATTTACTGCCAATCGGTTGAGGAACTGATGCTTATGCTCGACAAGGAACAAATCGACGTGGCGTTGAGTTACCGTTCGTCGGAGTTGTTTCCCAACATTGAATCGCAGACAATCTTCGAAAACAATTTGTCGGTAGTGATGAACGAATCGCACCCGTTGGCAAAACAAAAATCAATTAGTCTGAAAACTCTTGAAAAGTGGAATCTTGCCTTGCCAACAAAGGGAATGCAGGCAAGAAACACGTTTGAGCGGCTTGCCGACGTACAAAAACATAATTTCTCCGTCATGGTCGAGGTGAACGACATCAACGTGCTTTTAAACCTCATTCGCCAAAGTTTGCTGGTGACGCTTCTTTCGCAGGCAACGGTCGGTAACCAGAAATGTATAACTTCCGTTCCGCTCGACATTTCGGACTGCACAATGGAAGGGTGCTACCATATCCGCAAAGACAGTTATATGAAACGTTCAACAAAGGAATTTCTCCGCATTTTGTGTCAGGAGGAATCGTTTGGATTGGCAAAAATGAATTTATTCTAAAATATGGATTGGTTTTCTAATTTATTATTCAATTTCGGCGTGGCACACTCAATTTTGCTTGTCGCCGTGACCATTGCGTTGGGACTTGTGTTGAACCGTATAAAAATCTGCGGCGTGTCGCTTGGCGTTACGTGGATTTTGTTTGTGGGCATTTTTGCAAGTCACTTTGGCTTGTTGCTCGACGCAACAACGTCGCACTTCATCAAAGAATTTGGTTTGATACTTTTTATTTATTCCATTGGAATACAGGTTGGTCCGAGTTTCTTTTCTTCGTTCCGAAAGGGTGGTGTGTCGCTCAATTTGTTGGCAACGGGAATTGTCTTGCTCGGCAGTGCCACGGCTTACTGCATCCACGTGGTTACGGGCGAGGACATTCTTGCCATGATTGGCGTGCTGTACGGTGCGGTTACAAACACGCCGGGGCTTGGTGCCGCTCAGCAGACCTACAGCGACATTCACAACGTGGCTCAGCCATTGTTCGCACAAGGTTACGCCGTGGCTTATCCGTTGGGCGTCGTGGGAATTATTTTGAGCATCATTTTGCTGAAATATATTTTCCGTTCCGAATCGTCGAACGAGGAGAAAATTTTCGACAAAAATAATCTCAACAACGCAACCAGTCTGCAATTGCTGACACTGGAAGTGACAAATGAGGCAATTTGCGGAAAAACAATTCAACAGGCGTTGTGCTATGCGGGTCGCGAGGTCATTGCCAGCCGTATTTTATCGATAAATTCCACCAATGCGGTTCTTGCCGACGATGATATTGAACTTCATCAGAACGATAAAATTTATCTTTTGGCAAAACCCGAAGATGTGGAAGCTGTTACGGCTCTTTTCGGAAGAAAGATTGATATGAGTCAGGAACAATGGGAAAAGGAATCGCCGAAAGAACTTGTGTGTGAACGACTTGTGATAACAAATTCAAAGTGGAACGGAAAACGTTTGGGCGATTTGGGTTTGTCGAAAACATTCCACATAAACATAACCCGTGTACGTCGTGCCGGCGTTGACCTGATAGCCACGCCAGACTTGATTCTCCAGTTCGGCGACCGTTTGACTGTTGTTGGTGCCATCGACAACGTGGAAAAAGTAAAGTCACTTTTGGGTGATTCCATTAAAACGTTGAATGAACCACAGTTGGTTTCAAGTTTTATTGGTATTGCGTTGGGTGTGTTGCTCGGTATGATTCCGATTACATTCCCCGGTATGCCGGTTCCCGTGAAATTGGGCTTGGCTGGCGGTCCGCTTATCGTGTCGATTTTGATAGCACGGTTTGGAACGAGAGTGCATTTGGTGACCTATATGCCGTCGTCGGCTATACATTTTATGCGTCAAATCGGAATTTGTTTGTTTATGGCGGCTGTCGGATTAGGTGCGGGCGACGGGTTTGTCGATATTGTTACGGGAGGCGGTTACAAATGGATTTTGTACGGATTCATCATCACATTTTTCCCCTGCGTGATTATGGGTATTGTGGCACGCTACGTCTGTCATAGAAGTTATTTCACCATTGCAGGAATGATTTCGGGTGCAATGACCGATCCACCAGCATTGGCATATTCAAACAGTATTTGCACCAACGACCAAGCCGCCGTGGCATATTCAACCGTGTATCCGTTGACTATGTTCCTCAGGGTGCTTGTGGCACAAGTGCTGGTGCTGTTTGTGTGAGGCCTTCCTTTGAGAAAGTCCGTGGAAGATTTTTTTTTCGGCCGCAAACTTCCTTATTGATTGCTTGCTGGTTGTGTAGGCTGGATATTGTTTACGTCGGTTAGTTTCGTTTTATTGACAAATGCGGCGTAACCAATGCTTGTCGTTCCCGAAGGATATTCTTCCAAGAAGTAATATGTAGCACCCCATGAATGTTCAACCATTGTGTAGATTTCCACATGTTTGCCGTCGTTCATGAATACGCGGGTTGTTTTTTTGTGGGCATCTTGTGTAACTTCGATTGTACGTTCTTGAGGATATTTGTGCATAAGTGAATCCTGATATGTCTCAAAGTCCACAACTTTCTTGGTTGGCTCTTGTTGTACAATAGGTTTTGGCTTAGGCTTTTGTGACAAGTCAACAGGTTCTGGTGCAATTTGGGGT
>JAEEQV010000069.1:0-9651 GCA_016285445.1 Bacteroidales bacterium | reverse complement strand
TGACTGATGGTCAACTTCTTCGGAGAAACCTGTCGCCAAGTTCACTTTCAAACCCGAAAGATTCAATTCGGCACGGATATCCAAGCCCTGACGGTTACCATTTATGAAATCCACATCCGACATATTGGCACCAACGGGATACGAACTACCACCTTCACCGTTGTAACCGGCAGTCGATTTCAAATAAGTGCTGAAACCACCGTCAAGATTGACGAACGACGGCGACAAACGATACAAATGTAACTTCAACGGTGAGCCAATCAATTTCTGACGAGAAAGAAACACCACATCCAGCGCCTCGCCGTATGACTTGTTCAATGTTTCATCTTCAACATATCTTCCACAGCCAAATTCACCAGTAACATTGAAATCACGATAGAAATCAAGACTGAAATCAACCGTAGCGATATTATAACCTATGGCATTCCCATTAACCGTACTATCATAAGTAACTGAATTAAAGGTATTTATACCGACATAATTTTGACCGAATTTTTTATGAATAAATCCGCCATACGAGATATTGGGAATTGTGTCCAAATACGACGATTGACCACCGTTATTCGGTGTTTTTGCGTACAAAATACGAGATTCCAAGCCCCACGGCAAATCATATACCGACGCCACCAAACCTTGGCAGAATTGATTTCCCCAGCGGAAATCACGAATAATCGTTCCCTGTGCGTAGTACGATTCATGATTCTGGCCAGCCATCTGGAAATTATCCCACGTATTTCGTTCAAACAAACTTTCGCCCTCGTTTTCGGTCGCACCAAACGTCAATTTTGACAAACGCGTATATTGCAAACCACCGAGACGGAAACTGATTTTTGCGTGTTCATAATTCATTTGACCGTCCAAGTTCACACCCAATTGCAAACCTGTCTCATTTTCGTTGTAGCCCGCACCACGCATAGGCGAATACAGATAAAAATCCGTACGGAACGACGTTGTTGACGTTGGACGAGCAACCACATCCAGTTCCAGCTGCGACTGACGGCCACCATCGTTGGTCGAAAGCAACATTTTCTCTTCGGAATACGTACCATCAAACAATTCATCCATATTGCGATAGTATAACATACCTCGGTAGTTTCCCGTAACTCCAAAGTTTGTCAACCCTTTCTTGCCTTTGAATTTTCCATCCCAATTCCTTTGTTCGCGATGCACTTTAGCCGTATCACGCACAACAACGCTTGGCATTGGTGGTTCTGCCATCGCAAGAAACGGAAATAAAACAAGACAAGAAACTTGTAAAAGTTTATTCATAAAATATCTCTCAATTATGAATTTGTTAAATTTATTCAAAGAAAAGAAATAATAATGAAAACTTTACCACGTCTGAGTGTTTTTTTTACACTTTTATAAACAATTTGTTTGTAACAATAAGAAAAGGAGAGTGCTTAACGATTATTTCACCTTGACAATAAATTCTTTCTTTGTGCCTTCTCCTTGTTCCCACGGGCGTTTGTACTCAAATTCAAGAGTGCATTTTCCCGTTTTTTTTGCGACGAAATTCCACACTTGCGTGCCAGCACCGCCCACTAATTCTGTATTGTAGATGGTTTCCACCGAAACGCTGTCAAGCAACGAATCTTCGTTTTTGTTCCAATACCACATATAACCTGTACCAGCGGTGTAGGGCAACGAGATTTGTATGGTGTCGTTCACCGAAACTTTGTAGTCGGGGCGTTTCTCTTCGTCGCACGTGAATGAAGTCAGTCCAATCATTGATAGTAAAGATAGTATGATGTTTTTTGTCGTTTTCATTGCAAAATGTTTCTACAAAAATAGGGAAAAACAAAAGTCCCTGAATAAAAAGCAGGGACTTTTGTGTGTTATAATTTGATACTTTGTTTTGTTCCGTCGTATGTGATTGTTTTACAGCGCTCAAGATCACCATGTAAATGTGAGTCGAACACGCCGTTTGCTATGCCTTTGTCAACAATTCTCAAAATGAAACTGCGTTTTTGCAACATTCCAGGGAACATTCCTTTTCGTTCATCAATGGTGATGGTTTGTTCCTCGTCGTCCCATTCGAACTCAATGGTCGCGTACATGCCTTTTTCGTAGTTGTAGTTGTCATTTTCGTCCTCGTACAATGTAAATTCGCCGTCGGCACCTGCATAGATGCGAATTTCAAGTACGCTGTCGGGATATTCTGTAGCATATTGTTTAGCAAAGGCCATAGGAACGATAGAACCGGCTTTTACGAACAACGGCATTGTCTCAATTTCGGCATTTGCACCCACGGTTTTTCCACCTTCGTATTTCTTACCAGTCCAGAAATCGTACCATGAAGCCCCGTCAGGTAAATACACCTCACGAGTCGTCTTTGTCTCACCCATTATGATTGGTTTTGCATCTTCGGCTAACATCGACGGTGTTTTCCAGCATAGGATGGAACGAGCTGCGCCCGACGATGAGTTTGCGGTTTCAAACAAGAAATCGTATGCTTTTCCTGCTTCCAATGTAATTGGCTCGAAGTATTTCTCCGTTCCGCCGTCGTTCATCTTGATTTCCTTGCCGTCAATCACCATACGTTTTTGGTCGAAGTTCTTTATGTGGAACCGATATACGCCCGTTTCGGGAACGTTGATTTTCCCTTCAAAACGAATGGAGAACATGGTGTCAGTTACGTAACTTGGACGTTCGCAGTACCAGAACAAGTCAATCTTTTCGAGCGTTGTGTCGAGTGTCTGTTCCTTGTATTGATTGTCTTTGTAGAACGTTACATGTAGCCCCGGTTTACCGTCATTTGTAGTAAATACCGATGCGGGAACTTCTACGCTTCGTTGCGGAGCCCTATATTTTTGATATTCAGTTACAGGTGCCACAAGGAACGATTCTCCAAACATATATTCATCTTGAATATTGTATGTGTTTTTATCCTTGAAATCCATCGCCAACGGACGCATAATGGTGTAGTCGTCGTTGTAGATTTTCCATGCATTAGAATAAATGTACGGAATTAAACGATAACGAAGTTGGTCGAATTTAACCAACGTCGGTGTAAATTCGCCAAATTCCCAAATCTCACGTGGCGTTTCGGAACCATGGGAACGGAAAATCGGACAGAACGAGCAGAATTGGAACATACGGGTGTATAATTCCTGATATGCAGGGTCCTTGATGTCGTTGCTGAATACGCCTTCGTATGAACTCAGCACGAATGCGCCCACGTCGAACGTCCAATATGGCACACCGGCAACGCTGTGGTTCAAACCTGCAACTATCTGATTTTGATAAATATCCCACGCCGCACCAATGTCGCCGCTCCACGTAACTGCCGCTGCACGTTGCTGACCAGCGTATGTCGAACGAGTCAATATATATTGTCGTTGAGGGTTTTCCGATTTGAGAGCGTCTGCTTTCAGCATATCGTGGATTTGCGTCATTTCAACAAGCGAAAATGCGTTCAAATATCTGTCCCACGAGCCAAGATAATTTCGTCCTGTGGTTTTCAAATCATATTCGGTTGATTCTTTTGTAAGAGCATTGGTGATGTCTGGCTCGGTGGAATCGAACCAGTAGCCGTCCCAGCCACAGGAAGCAACGCCGTTTTTCAGGTATTCGTAGTATAATTTTGTCGCTTCGGGATTGAATGGGTCGTAGTATTTGAAATCGCCCCAACCTTTTTTGTTGAACAAATATCCTTTCGATTCAAAATCCTTGTACATTGGAGCGTTAGGACCAACGCACGGCCAGCAGGAAATCATCGTGTGGAAATTCATAGCTTCAACCTCGTCAACCATTGCCTTGGGATTCGGGTAGCGGTCTTTGTCGAAGTACATTCCGCCCCAATCGTGCAAGCCGCCCCACCAGTTCCAGTCTTGAATCAGCACATCGATTGGGTAGCCAAGCTGACGGTATTTTTTTGCAATAGCAATGTATTCCGCCTGAGTGTGATAATGTTCCTTTGACTGCCAATAACCATACGCCCATTTGCCGAACATTGGCGCTTTGCCAGTAAGGTAGCGGTAGCCAGAAATTATGTCGTCGGCATCGTCGTCAACAATCACGTAATAGTCAAGATTGTCGGCAACTTCGGACCACAGCGTACAGCCATTTTCGTCGTCGTTGAACGTCGTTTTTGAATAATTATCCCACAAAATACCGAATCCCGCCGTTGACCAAATGAACGGAATAACCGCGTCGGTATTGGTTTGCACAAGTTTCTCGGAATGACCGCGGTAATTCAAAATACCGCTTTGGTTTTGTCCCAAACCATAAATTGCCTCACCTTCGGCAAGCGTGAATGTTTGTCCAATACTAAACGAATTTTCACCATTCTTTTCATTTATGTATGGTGTAAAATTGGCAAAACCTTTTTCCGAAACGATTTCTTTTCCGTCGTTTTTGTATGTGATGGCACCCGTGTGGGCGTCAATTTTCACGCTTAATTCTGTTGACTCTATAAGAACGTATTTTGATCGCTCAACAGTTCGGAACGACACTTGTTCCAATGAATCAACCACGACCATCAAACTTTTTTTCTCCAACGTACCGTTCAGCGGACATTTTTGCACACGAACCACGTCATCTTTATAAAATTGCACCTGCACGATGCACGAATCGGTCTTGACTTGCACACCATTTTGAATTTCAGTTACTTCGGGACTTGAACAGCTGAACAAGCCGATGACTGCAACGAGAAAGAGGATACATATTCTTTTCATATGATTAAAGATTCTTTACAATTTATTGTTTTTGTAAAGAACGTGAATTTTTTCATTTTCGCAAAGAAATAGTTGCTTTTTAGTAAAAAAAATGTTGTCTCTTTGATACGATATTGTTTAAATAGTTTTTAATACTATTCTATAATAACTTTAAACGATTTTTTGCCGACTTTAACAAAATAAATGCCATTTGTTTTTACCGAGAACTCTGTTGTTGCATAGTCTTGTGGATTAGCAACGTATAGAATTCGTTTGCCTTCGGCGTTGTACACCGCAATTTCCTCGTTTCTGTCCTGACACACGAATATTGTATGATTTGCCGCATATACTTTCGTTTGGGGCAGCACATTGTCTATAGCTACAATAAGTGCTTCTTTGAATTCTTTTATAGCTTCTTCGAGACGACGAACCTGAATGTCAATGTTTTGCTCCGAAGGATTTTCTTTATTGGCAACAGTTTCGGCTGAATTACGTGCATTATTCAAATTCATATATTCTATGATAGGATATTGCCCGGGATTACTTCCCACACTGGCATTATCGAGCAACTGAGTAGCTTCTGCAATAAGTTCGAGCAGTTCGGCAAGCGTTGTCGTTCTTTGGTTCACCGATGCCTCAAAGTTTTGAATCGCTTCGTTGAGTGCCACAGTTTGCTGGTTTATATCATTTTGATTTCTTGCGTTTTCAAAAACTTCGTTCGCTGTTTGTATGGCATTACTGAATACATCGACGGCCGATTGCGGATATTGTCCGACTTCGTCGCCTATATTGCCATCTGCCGTAAGCATAGTGGCTCTTGCCGAAGAAATAGCTTCGGCCAACTTCGTTTTATCTAATTGTTTCAAATTGTTTATTGCATTTTGAAGTTTTGTCGTCGCCTGATTTACAATATTCTGATTTTCTATGTACAAATTACGGTCAACCGACTTGGCTTCGTTGAGAGCTGTTTTCATGGATGCCCACGTATTTGCTTCGTAATTGCTTTCTAGTAGTTTCTCCGCAGAATTTATCGCATTATCCAATTCCACATACGATGCTTTCCCTATTTCTGTGTAACTTGCTGTAACAGTCACATTAGCAGTAACATTGGTGTATGTTCCTATCCAGCCCGAGAATGTATATCCGTCGCGTGAAGGATTGTCGGGGGCGGTGGCGTTTTGACCGTATGAAACCGTTTCTTCCTTGAGCGACGTACCGTCATAGTCAGTAAATGTTACGGTGAACGTCTTGATTTGGAAAATGGCGGTGATAGTCATTTCCTCGGTAACGACAGAAAAATCAGAATCCCACTCAACAAACGTATATCCAGTTTTTGTCGGTTCCGTTGGTGCGGTTGCCGATTTTCCGTAGGTAATTGTTTGGGTAGAGATAGATTTCCCGTCAGCAACGAAAGTCACCGTAAATGTTTTTACGACCAAATTATTCGTAGCGAAAATCAGAGCATTTGCCGCATTGTCAATAATACTTTGGCTTTCTGCAAATAAATCACGTTCAACGGCTTTTGCGTTATTGAGAGCCGTAGCCAACGTATTCCACGACGTTGCATCGTATTCTTCAGCGTGCAATGCTTCGGCTGAGGCGATTGCATTGTCAAGCACGGTGTACGATGCTTTGTTTTTTTCGACGAATGTTGCTTTTACCGTCAAATCTTCGGTGACATAACTAAAATCTTTGTCCCAGCCGTCGAAGGCGTAACCTTCGCGTGTCGGAGGTTCTGGAGCAACCGCCGCCTGACCATTTGCAACATCTTGAGGTTCTCCTATTATGGAATTATCCCAATTGACAAATGTAACAGTATGATAAACAGGAGCTAACGGAACCACTTCTATATAATCCATATCAATCCAACCGTAAGATTTTAGAAATTCAATCACGTTCAAACCACGGTTAAGCGTGATGGTGAACTCAATAGTGGCAAAGGTTGGATCGGCATTTCCGGTTTTGGGGAATTCGGCATACGTGAACGGTTCCTCTCGGTTCACGTACATTTTTTGATATTTGCTTCCGTCGCCAGACTGGGTACGGTCGGAAAGCGAATAAACAATGTTGAGTTTGTATTCTCCTGCCGATTCAACAACGACGTCGAAGGCCAAATCGGCCATTCTCACGTCGGCATATTTTCCGTTCGATGCCAATGCACTTTCCCGAACATTCATCGTTTCGTTCGTGACGCGTGCATCTTCTGCCTCGTAGCGATATGAACTCGGGCGTTCAACATATACGGCATTTACAGACATATCAGACGATACGGCAGTAAAATCAGTATCCCAATGCGAAAACAAATATCCTTCGTGGGCGGGAATAATAGGTTCTACCGCATCTTCGCCATACGCAATATTTTGTTTTTCTATTAGTTGATGATTTATACCATCGTAGAATGAAACTGTATATTGAATTGGTTCAAAAATGGCTGTGACGGTAGTGTTTTGAGTAATGTTGGTAAAACTTTTATCCCAATTAATAAATGTATAGCCCGTTTTAACAGGATTGGCAGGAGCAACGGCGTTTCCACCTTTGGCAACCCGTTGTGACGAGATTGTTTCACCGTCAACGACGAACGTTACGGCATATTTTTCGGTGTTGTCTTTTAAGTCAAGGACGACTGCTGTGATAGAATATGCAGGAACAGAAATTGACATTTTTCCGTCTGAAACCGTTGCTGTTGCCTTTTGTAAGGCGTTTTGACTGTGCGAAACAAACGTTTCTTCGCCGTTGGGCAGATTCGCCAAAATGTAAGCATCGTAGGTACCGTCTGGACAGTCGAAATTACTGATATTTGCTTGCACAATTTGCGTTCCCGACTCATTTCGGTTGACTAAAATCACTGTCATCGAATCACGGCTTTCGTTGATTGAGGTGTAAGCCTAGAGAAGTTCTTCGTCGCTCGAAGTGGTATTTACGTTGATTTCTTTTGCATAACGGCTGAAAATGTGAGCCGTTTCCCACATGCCAACTCTCCACTCCCACGGCATAAAATATTCCATTCCGTAACGAGCACCTTCACCCAAATTGCCAGCATAGGCAAGAGCTGTCGGCATGGCATCGGTAGATTTAATGTTATATTCCGATATGCCATATTTTACTTCGTAACCTTTGCCAAAATACTTGTCAATCCAATTCTGACAACGGACGAATACCATTTCTTTGGTGATGGAATTGTCCCAATATCCGTTGATTTTTTTCACGCCGTTTGCTCCAGGATAGTCGTAGTTCTCGTCCCAGTACAGACGGTGCGTTTGCAACATTGTGGCAACGTCTTGGTCTTGTGGATAATTATGAATGTCAAGTACGTCAAGCATTTTTACGCCACATTTTTTCTCTTCCTCTGCAAGACGCATGATGACATATTCCAGCCAACAGTATTTTTTGCCTTTGTATGTTGGTTGCATAGTTGTAGGGTTGTACCAATCCCATTCCGAAGCAGCTACGGGGCCACAGATTTTTATGTTTGGATTGAGTTTCCGTACGGCTTTTACGGTTGCCACGTAATTTTGGATGTACATTTCAAACACATCGTCGGTCACCTCCTTGATTACGTCGTCGTGTGTTCCGCCCCAAATTTCAACTTCGTTGTCCATATTCCAATAAAGGAATTGATTCATATTGAGCCCTAAATCGTCCTGCCAGTGTGTAACGATTGCGGCAGTTGAGTCGGCAGGCCATTCCTGCGTGTAGAGAGTCACATCGCCTTCGGTGAATTTAAAATCGCCTGGCGTGGAGCCATTTCCAGCATAATTTTTATCGCAACCCTCCCAACGCTGAGATTTGTTATATTCCCAATCGGGAAAATTATAGTCTTTTGACGATGCCACGCGACCGAGAAGCTGGAAGGCAAACATTCCCTGAATGTCGGGAAATTCAGCTTGCATGGTTTGTGCAATCAGGTCCCAATCCTCGTCGTGTACGTTGTTGTACCAGTTTGGATGGCTTGTGAGTTTTTTCCGCCAGTTGTACTTGGTCGAATTGTTTCCCGAATTTTGTCGAGTCATGTGAATGCCAGCTTCGTAAACACGAGAAGCAAAATCTTCGGAATTGTATTTCACACCTTTATTGTAGCCGTTAAGAGCATACAAATATGGCGAAATAGGTCTGTTTCCGTTGTTTGCGTCAATTGCAACCGTAATGTCGGGGTCGGGTAAGACAATGTCTCCTCCGCCACCACCGCCGTTGTTCGTTCCTGTCAGTTTTATTGGCGCGGCGGCACACGTATTTCCTGTGTGAACTTTGAAATTGTAGAAATAAGCGTAGTTGGACGTGTTGGTATTGTTGTTGAATATGGAGTTCGTAATTGAAATGACATTATTTATAGTGTATGGGAACGAAATCACGTCTTTGTTGTGCGAATAGAGAAGGTCGCCAGTAGAACCGACTGCGTCCATCAGATATGTTCCTGCCGATAGTGCAACATTGAGTTGCAATGTTGCTCCGTTTGCTTGGACTCCCGAAAATGTCTTGGTAAATACGACATTTGACGACGATGCGTCCAAAATACGTATGGTAACATCTTGTGACGAAAATGCAAAAACGGTGATTTCGTCAATTGTCAAATCTTTGTAAACTGTAAATTTGAGTTTTTCTTTTTGAAAATCGTTGGTATTGTGATGATAGGTCATTCCCGTCGTTATGGATTCCTTGCCAACATAGCCGACAAATGCTTCGGCATCGGTGGCATAGATATATTTTTCATTTTCAGGAAGTTGTGTCGTGTACGATTTTCCTGTCGCCAAAGGAGACGAAGACGGATTGTCGTACCAGTTGATTGTTCCCCCTGTAGGACTTTGCAATGTGATAGATTTGCCAGTCTCACCAGAAACGTCGGCTATGTTGAGCAGGCCACTTGTAACAGTCACTTCGTCGGAAGCATCGGCGCAACCGCTTTTGCTCGCGGTGAGTTTATACGTCCCGGCATCCTTTATTTGTATTGATTTCGTTGTATTTGGAAGCAAAACGCCGTCTTTTTGCCATTTATACG
>JAEEQV010000068.1:0-9678 GCA_016285445.1 Bacteroidales bacterium | reverse complement strand
CATGGAGCGTCAACAATAATAATATCGAATGCCCCTTTCAAAAAACTGAAATCTTTGGGGTCGTTATTGGTTACAATGCAATTGGGATACCCCCATTTTATAAGGTTTTCCGACAAAATCTGCGAACGACTTTTTATCACCTCGTTAGCAACAATAAGACTACCTTCGGGAAGAAGTGAAAGAGCGAGTGTCGTCTTTCCTCCCGGCGCGGCACACAAATCCAGCACACGAAGCGGCCGTGTGGCAAAAGGTTTGATGATTTGCTCCAAAAACATGGAAGACGCTTCCTGCACGTAGTAAGCACCAGCGTGAAACAAGGGGTCAAGCGTGAAAATTGGCCGCTGGTCAAGATAATATCCTGTTTCACACCAAGGAACACGAGGCAACGATACAGCACTATATTTTGGGGGATTGATGCGAATACTCGTCAATCTTTCCGTGTTGAGCGCCGTCAACAACGCATCGGCGTCGGTTACCGAGGCAATGGAATCCTTGAATATGTGCCAATTAGTTGTTTCCATAATAAACAAGACAAATGTAACGTTTTTTATATATTGTCAAAAAGACTATATTTGCGAAATAGAAAAATTAAGATGAAAACATTACGAAACATTGTTGTTGCTGTTCTCCTATGCGTTGTAGGTCTTGCGTCGTGTTATTCGCAGCAGTTGGCAGATGTTCCCAACGTGATGCCGAAGACGAGAGTTTTGTTCATTTTTGATGGTTCGTATAGTATGTTGGGAGTATGGGAACGTCATTCCAAGATGGAGGTTGCCAAAAGTATCCTTATTCCTTTTATAGACAGTGTTTCAAAGATTCCTAACGTAGAAATTGGTTTGCGAATTTACGGAAACCGTAGTCCGTTTCCTCCACAAGACTGCAAGGACTCACATTTGGAGGTTCCTTTCGGGAAAAATAATGTTCCAGAAATTATGAATAAGATTCTTTCGCTTAATCCTAACGGAACAACGCCTATTGCGTATTCGATAGAACAGGCGGCGAAAGATTTTCCCCCAGATACGACGGCACGAAATATTATTTTCTTGATTACCGATGGTGTAGAGGCCTGTGAAGGTGATCCATGTGCGATTTCCCGCGAGTTGCAGGCGAAAGGCGTGATTTTGAAGCCATTTATTATCGGAGTTGGGAATGATGTAGATTTTAACAAAGTGTTTAATTGTGCCGGACAAGTTTTTAGTGCAAAAAACGAGTTGGATTTTCTTCCGATATTAAATTTGGCAATGGAGAAGGCATTGGTTAGTACTCCGTTGCAAGTTTATTTGCTTGATGCGTATAAAAAACCTCGTGAAACCGACGTGCCAATGACTTTTTACGACAACACGACAGGTTTCATTCATTACAATTTCGTTCATTCTGTCATAAAGCCCGGCGAACCAGATATTTTGTTCCTTGACCCGCTTGTATCGTATAAAATCAAGGTTCACACGTTGCCACCCATGTATGCTGACAACATCAATCTTGAACCGGGAAAACACACGATTGTGAAGATTGACGCTCCGCAAGGATATTTGATGGTGGAACGTCCATACGGATTCAACATTTCTATTCCTATTCCCGTCATTGTCCGTCAACAGGGCGATATGAACACGCTGAATGTGCAGCAGGCAAACGAAAGAGTAAAATATATAACGGGAAAATATGATTTGGAGATTTTGACAACGCCTCGCACGTATTTCTATGATGTGGAAATTAAGCCCGACGAGGTTAAGACAGTAAAAATACCACAACCAGGACATGTTTCGTTTACTCGTCCACAGATGGGTATTGGAGCCGTGTATATTGACAGAAATACTGATTTGGAGTTTGTCACTTATTTGAGTGCTGATAGTCGGAAAAGTGATGTACTGACGCTTCAACCGGGGAAATATGTCGTGATTTGGCGTGACAAAAATGAGACCGATACGGAGAAGTCGACCTCAAAATCATTTGAGGTAACGCCGGGATGTAATTTATATATTCAGATAAATGGTTCAAAAAAATAATATAATGAAAAAGTTAGGATTGATTATTTCAGGAATTTTAGTCGCATTGTCATCGTTTGCACAACGACCAACGGCAACGCTTGCGCAAGTGAATGATATGGTGCAAAATGCTACATTATATGTCGTGTTGGAAGATAGTCCGCTCAGCGATTACAATCCAGAAATTCGGAAAGCGGCAGAAAGCGGTTGGTCACTTACTCCTATCAGATTTATACATTTAGGCGATTTGGATGACGCAAAATTACAAAATCCTAACAATGCGTTTCTTACACAAGTGACCATGAAATTTGAGGAAGACAAAGATTCTGTGAAATACACTTTTTTGAGCTTGCTCATTGGGGGAGAGTATGAGACTATCAATGATTTGCCCGAGGTTTGCACGTTCCCGCTTTGTTACGAGGGTAGCGACGAAGACGAGATGGCATTCAAATTGCCAGCCATTGTTGCTTTTTTCAGTAAACATGTACAGGCAATTCAGTCAAATGCGGCATTGTTGAAAGACCGAAACTACAATTCTTATACAAAACAGAAAAAAAGCATCGCAGGAAAAACAATTTATATGTTAAAATACGAGCAAACACCTTCGTTTGACGAAAGTGCCGAGATAACGGCGGTAAATCCGTTGGCAACCATCTCTATTCTTGAAGATAGAAGCGCGTTAGAAAAAATCATCCGTCGCAAGGAAGCAAATGCTCTATTCCTTCATATTGTTGGTTGGACAGATTTGGAAATGGTTCAAAATAATGAAATGATACCTGGTCGCTGTTATAAGATATTGATGGACGTAGAAGGAAATCTCTACTATTTTGCCTTCCATAAAATGAGCGGAAACGCCTCACTTGACTTGAACGGTATGCAAGCCAAAGACTGGAAGACATTGGCAACATATACAAAATAAAAACGAGGATTCTTTATGAATCCTCGCTCTTTGTTTTCTAAAAGTTTTTTATTACCATTCTATTCCAAAACGAACGTTTACGCCCGAAAAGTCAACTTTCTCGCCAGGAATGTATGCGTCTTTGGAAGAATCCCAAACTTCGTCCCCTACAAATTTTTCATAATATGTAGCACCAACCATAATTGACAGTGCAAAATCTTTTGTTGTTGCAAAACGCACGCCGACTGACGCATCGCCGTATGCACCTTGGTCATGACCTAAATACGAGCCAAGACGCATTGAGAAAAATGGAGAAACCGGTTTTTTATTACTTACAACATATTTAATAGAAGTAAAGAACGGAACCAACGCATAATTATTGTTGAATTCAGCTCCCAAACCTATACCAGCAAAGGTATGTCCTCCGAAAAAGAATCCGTGGGTCGTTGACAGATTAATAGAACTTTCGCCATCGAAATGGAACAAATTACCTTCTTCTATGTACCCTTGATAACCGCTAGGTACACGAATTTCGCTTTCTTGTGCAAAACTGAATGTAGCACAAAGAACAGCCACGATTGTAGAAACTAATACTCTTTTCATGTCTTTATTATTTAGTTAATTTTAGTAGTACGCAAAAATAAGAATTATTTTAATACTATGTATATAATCCGCCATTTATTGAAATCACCTCGCCTGTAATGTACGCAGCCTTGTCGGAAACGAGAAATGCAACCAAGTCGGCTACTTCGTCGGGATTACCAAAACGGCCAAGCGGAATCATTTTCTTCAACTCTGCTTCGGGCAAATCCTGCGTCATATCAGTGGCAATAAAGCCAGGAGCGACGGCATTTACGGTAATTTTCCGCGAGCCGATTTCTTGTGCCAAGGCTTTTGTGGCGCCAATCAAGCCTGCTTTTGCGGCAGAATAATTTGTTTGTCCTGCCAAACCTTTCAAACCCGACAACGAGGCAACATTGACAATACGGCCGCTTCGTTTGGTAATCATACCTTTCAGCACGCGACGAGTCACGTAGAAGAACGAATCCAAATTAGTCCGTAACACCTTGTTCCATTGTTCGTCTTGCATAAACACCATGACGGCATCTTCGCGAATGCCTGCATTGTTGACCAAAGCGGCAATGTAGTCGTCGGGGTGAGCAGTTTGCCAGCCCAAGATTGCTTCGTCAATCGATTGAGGATTTGCAACGTCGAACGGTAGCAATTCTGCGCTACCGCCATTTTCTTCAATTTGTTTCTTTACGTCAAGAGCGGCTTGTTCGTTCGACTTATAATTAATAAGCACGCTATATCCCTCTTTGGCGATTGCCAAACAGATAGCCCGTCCTATTCCTCTTGAACCTCCTGTTACTAATGCGTATTTCATTATATGTTTGCGTTTTTCAAAAATTCAATCAATGTTGCTATTTCTTCATATTTCGGTTTGTCATCAACAAAGGCAGGAACTATCTTGCGAATATCGTTGTAGAACGCCTTGGTAGCCGACGACAATTTATCTTGCATTTTAAGGCAATCAACGGCTTGAACCAATGCCAAACAATGAATTGCAGCGACTTGGTAACCATTTTCAATAACGTGTTTTGCAATCAAAGCGGAATTTGTTCCCATGGAAACCATATCCTGATTGTCGTTATTGTTCGGAATGCTATGGATAGACATTGGATTGGCAAGCGTCTGCGATTCCGCCGTAGTTGACGTTGCCGTAAACTGCAATGCCTGCATACCATAGTTCAGTCCTAACTTTCCAAGATTTACAAACGGTGGCAAAATGCCGTTGATTTTATCATGGAACAAATAATTCAACTGACGTTCCATCAACATAGTCATTTTAGCAACGCCAAGTTTCAATTTATCCATTTCGTATGAAATGTAGTCACCGTGGAAGTTTCCTCCGTGATACACGTTTTTCGTTTCCACATCCACTATGGGATTATCGTCAACAGAATTGAACTCGTTTACAATGACTTTTTCGGCATTTTTGAGTTCATCGTAAACAGGACCAAGAATTTGAGGCACACAACGCAACGAATAATATGGTTGTACCTTTTGGTCCATTGAGAAGATTTTCTTTGTGGTTTTCTGATTGTACAATTCTGCTTGGCGGTCACGCATACATTTACTGTCTTTTGCGATTTCACGCATACATTCAGCCACTTTCTGCTGTCCTTCGTGCAATTTTATGTTATTCAATTCGGGACTCAAGAAATCATCGTACGACGAAGCTATTTCATTCATCATAACCGAGAATAACATAGCCCAACGGAGCAATTTTTGCGAATAGGTAAGATTCACAACGCCAATACCCGTCATACAAGCCGTACCGTTTACAATTGAAAGTCCGTCGCGACCATGTAATTTCAACGGTTTCAAGCCTTCTTTCTTTAACACGTCGGCTGTTTCGCATTTTTTCCCTTTATAAAACACAAAACCCTCGCCAATCAAAGTGAGAGCCAATTGCGACAATTGTACCAAGTCACCGCTCGCACCTACGCTACCATGTTCGGGAATATAAGGATAAATACCTCTGTTTATGTATTCCATCAATTGTTTTGCACAGTCAATATGAATTCCCGACTTCCCCAAGACAAATGTCCTATAACGGGCAAGCATAGCGGCGCGAACGTATAATTCGGGAAGCGGTTTTCCCGCACCACACGAGTGTGAACGAATTATATTATATTGCAAGTCATTCAAATCGGCATCGTTGATACGATACTGAGCCATAGGGCCAAATCCCGTGTTGATACCATAAATGACTTTATCTTTGGCAAACTTTTCAAGAAAAGAGTAACTTTCGCTCATCTTTTCTTCTTCCTTCTTACTGATTTTCAATTTCTTACCATCAAATACTATGGCTTGAATCTCTTGTAATGTTATCATTATTGTTCAAATTTGAAACAAGACAAAGGTACACATTTTGCTGATTGAAACGGTATAAAAGGGAATTTTATTGAGAAGAAAACATGTTGCGTTTTCAAGGTCAACTTTTAGAAACGATTGTTAATCTTCGTTCTTCAGAACGTAGAGTATGTCTTTGATTTTAATTAGTTGGATGACAAATGCCACGGCGAAACCTATTACGCACAAAATCAATACGTTGTAAATCCAATTCTCAGAAATAACTCCTTTAAGGAAATAGAATAACAAGAGATTGATCAAAATGAATACCGTCATTTTTGCAATGTCCTTGTACGGAATGTGGAACTTGAAATATTTCAGCGAAAGAATAATCTGAATTATTCCCGTGAAAAATTGCGTTATCACCGAAACCACGGCAGCACCCCAGGCGCCGTATCGGGGAATGAAAATGGCGTTAAATCCTATATTACAAATCATACCGGCCGCCGCCATCAGGTTCATCACTTTCATACTGTTGTTGGCCGTAAGCAACGTACCAAATATATATGACGAGGAGATAGGTATAAAACCTATGATAAGGACTTGAAATATTTTGGCAGACGTGTCAATGCTTTCCTCATACATCAAGTCCATCAGTTCCGTGCTGTAAGTGCAGCAACCGATAACGAACACGAGTACGGGTGAAAGAAGCAGCAAAAACGAGAATTTGGTGAATTTCCCGAGAGGAGCCTGGTCTTTGAGCATTTTGGCGAACATTGGCAACAGCAAGGTTGCAAACAGATAGGCGAACATGCTTACTGCATCAAGTATTCTATATGATTGTGCATAAATGCCGGCTTGTTTTGCACCGTCGGGCAACATCCGTTCTATCATCACCATGTCGGTTCGTGTGTAAAGACTCATCAACAGTGAGAGTAGGGCGAACGGATATGTTTTTTTGACAATCTGCAAAAGGAATTTCAAGTCAAAATGAAACGAGAAACGTTTTGCTTTCCCGAGAACTATGCAAAATGCTATGATACAAGGAATTGCATACGAAATAGTTTGAGCGTAGACGAACCATTCAATACAAAAATCGTCTCGATGCGTGAGTAACAAATATCCGCAAATAATAATCATTAACAATCTGTCTATCACCGAAATACAACTGTCGGTCTTGTACATGTACGTTCCCGAAATGTTGGAGCGCAAGTACAAAAGAAAAGAAAGTAGAAATTGATTTATGGCAAGAATGCCGAATATCTTAAATTGCTCAAAACCAAAGCCTAACGATGTGCCGACAATTCCCAACACGATGCAATATACAATTCCCAGCAAGAATTTCAGTACCACCATGCTCGAAAAATACTGCGGGAGCAGTGCGTTGTCCTGGGCAATGCTGCGATTGTTGAAGTTCGCAATACCCATATCGAGAATGATGTTGAAAATAATAGACAAACTGAACATTGCCGCATACACGCCGTAGATTTCGGCACCCACAACATTTTGCACAGTTCGGTCAATGCCAAAAATGTAGAACGGCTTGACCAAAATGTTAAGGAAAAGCAGCAGAATCAGATTTGTAATAAAAGTCTTCCTCAAAACGATTCAAATTTCAACACACAAAAGTACATTTTTTCTGGTCAAGATTTATTACATTCGTTAAGTTTAATCTCCATCTCAACTCGTACTCCGCCGTCAAAGTAATTGCTTGTGCCAAATGAGAGTGAGAAAGGCAGAATGTTTATAGCATATCGTTTGTCCTTTGGTGCTATGTGAAAACCTGCCGAGGCATATAGATCAAAGCAGAAATTTCTGTCATATTCAGGATACTTTTTCCCAAGCAACCCGTGCAGATAATTGACTTCCCAACCTAATCCAGTGCACAATACTTTTAGGAAGTTGGCATTCAACCCAAGTCCCATACCAACTGAATTAAAGTATTGATTTGAAACACAGGTTATTCCTATTGTGGAAAAAGTCCCGTGCTTGAGTTGGGGCGTAAGAAATAACCAGTCTTTCATTTTCCATTGATAGCCAAGAATGGTAACGAAACCATTTCCAAAAAAAATGTCATCTTCAAGTAATTCAAAACCGGCGGCAACTTTTACTTTGTTTTCTGAAAATTCCTGAGCATAGGTTTGGTGGGCAAACACTACAACAAGACAAATTATAGATATTATTTTCCTTACGTTGTGCATACTACTATTTTCACTTTGTGGAAACAAAGAACGTCATTTTAATTAACATATTGACCAAATCATCATAAAAATTCGTTCCTTTGCATATATGAAAATTGTAATCAACACACGGTTGCTTATAAAAGGCAGAATAGACGGAATTTCACGTTTTACGTACGAAACAATCAAACGTATTTGCGTGAATCACCCCGAACATCAGTTCTATCTGTTGTTTGACAGAATGTATGACAAGGATTTCGTTTTCTCCGAAAATGTGAAACCAATCATCGTTCCGTTTCAGGCACGACATCCGTTTTTGTGGTGGTTTTGGTTCCATTCGCAAGTACCTCGTGTGCTAAAGGCGTTGCAACCCGACGTGTTCGTCTCTACCGACGGATATAGCGTTGTGGAATCGCCTTGCGCCGTGGTTGATGTGATTCACGACCTGAATTTTGAGCATTACCCAGAATATTTGCCGTGGTTGGTACGAAAATATTATCAGAAGTATTTCCCGCAATACGCCCGTCACGCAACGCGTGTAGCAACTGTTTCGGAATTTTCGAAGCAGGATATCCATTCGCTTTACAATGTTCCGTTGGAAAACATTGATGTGGTGTATAATGGCGTAAGTAGCGTGTTTACGCCGTTAATCGACGTGGAGAAAAACATCATAAAACAGAAATACACGAATTCATGTGATTATTTTGTGTATGCAGGAACGCTTCATCCTCGGAAAAACATTGAAAATCTGTTTGCTGCATTTGCCGTTTTTAAGGAAAAGACAATTTCCACGATGAAATTGGTGATTGTTGGCGAGGCAATGTTTCTGGCTCATTCCATACAACGGGCATACGACAAACATCCGTACAAAAAAGACATTGTTTTCACGGGACGCGTGTCCGACAAGGATTTGCACTATTTGTTGGGGTCGGCGTTTGCAATGACGTATGTCCCTCTGTTCGAAGGATTTGGTATTCCAATTTTGGAAGCCTTTGCGTGTGGCATTCCCGTCATCACTTCAAATTGCACCTCTATGCCCGAAGTTGCAGGCGAGGCGGCTCTTCTGTGTGAACCGCAGGATGTTTCCTCTATTGCCGATGCAATGATTCAATTAAGTCAGAATCAGGAATTGTACGAACAATTGCGTAACAATGCAAAGACGCAATTGGAACGCTTTTCGTGGGATAAGACAGCCGATTTGTTGTGGAATTGTATAGAAAAATCTGTTGAGAAATGAGACAACCAATATTTGACGTAACTAAAGCGCAACCGCCAGTTGTAGGAGAATTGGCGTATCGGCGTGCTCATTTCCGACTGCCCAAGGAGCAAAAAACCGTGTATCTGACGTTTGACGACGGTCCGGTCCCCGTTTATACTCCTCAGGTCCTGAATATTTTGCAGGAATATCATGTTCCGGCAACGTTTTTTATGGTAGGGGAGAATGTGACAAAATTTCCCGAAGTGTATGCACAGGTGAAAAACGCCGGTCACGCATTCGGTTCGCATACTTACAATCATTTGAAAGGTTGGGTAACCGACAATAAAACCTACGTTGAAAACGTTGAAAAAGGTGTTGCGGTTGTCGGCAGCAATTTGTTCCGCCCTCCGTATGGAAAAATAGGTCCTTTGCAGGCGAGACGGCTGTACGACCATTTGCATGTTATAATGTGGGACATTATCACTATGGATTACGACCACAATTTGTCGGGAGAGGATTGCTTTCAAAACGTGAGGAATTATGTGAGAAACGGTTCCATTA
>JAEEQV010000067.1:0-9881 GCA_016285445.1 Bacteroidales bacterium | reverse complement strand
AAGCGACAAAACTCAACACGTTTGTACTCAATAGATTGAATAGCTCCAGCTCAATATCAGAATGAAGTGCCAAATACTTGATAAATCCCGTTGCTGTACCACAGAATGCGAACGAAGTCACTGCGAAACAGATATACCGTATTATTTCTTTCTTTCTCCTAATTTTATCCCAATTTTTCCCGTAGGTGAACGTAAATAAGGCGACTTCAAGTATTATCATACATTCATAATACAATATATGTGATCCGGGAACCAATTTTATCAATCCAACCCCCACAACCCCCATTAGAATGTATTTCAAATAAATGTGCAGGGAAGATGTGCCTAAAAACAAAATAAAAAAGGCGAAACTTAACACAAACAAAATCAAAGGCAAAATCTCTTTCCATTTGTTATTATCCTGCAATACAGCCGGGTTAGAAATCGACAGCAAAAAGTTGCCTTCTAAATCGTAAATAAAAGATGTGTTATCGCACGGCTCATTGTAAACCTCAACGGTGCCATTGACATTGAAATCTTTTTGAAACGCATTTCTAATATATTCATTCTCAAAAGGATACTGCTTTTTAATTAATGTTAGTACAAAAAACTCACGATTGTCTTGTTTCCCGTAATGCATCAAGTACCACGCATTACCGCTGAAAAATATTTTTGCATCCTGTTTCAGAAGTTGGTAAATGGGAGAAATCGTATTGTCGGACCAATAGGTAAGTTTTTGGTTTTCAAACACAAAGAATGTAATATTCTGACTTTGTATCCAAGCGTTCTTCTTTTGTCGAAAAACATCGTAATCGCTGAACTTTGCCGAATCGGGCAATGCCTGCACATCGGAACAAAAACGTTGGAGAAAGCGTTCTTTTTCGTTTATAATTTTTTGAAACTGAACAACTTGCCGTTGCGAAAGTCCGTTGTCAAACGTTATTTTCTGCAATGTGAAACCAACTGCCACTGCGACAATCGCACACAGCAAAAACAAAATCTTCCGAAATGAAAACTGTCTTTCCATACAAAACCTTTCCCCAAAAATAATACTTTCACTGAAAATTTTTGCAATAAACGTTGCTTTTCAAAAAAATACATTTATTTTTGCAACACTTTTTCGGGGTATAGTACAGTCCGGTTAGTATGCTTGGTTTGGGACCAAGAGGTCACAGGTTCGAATCCTGTTACCCCGACGGAGAAAGGGATGAATCATATGATTTGTCCCTTTTCTTTTTTCAGTCATTGCCAATTCAAGGGATTTTCTAATTTTGCAGTGATATGATTGCAATTACACAACAAGGAGTAGAGGAAATTTTTCGCTTCAAGGTCAAAGCGTCGCTTACGTTGGAATATCTTCCAGCCAAAGCTGTTGCGGCGTGTAACGAAAAAAACGCTCTTTTTTTCTCTACGTTGATTTCCGCTATGGCCAATGCCAACGGCGGCTCCATTTTTATTGGCATCCATTCTACGAGAAAAATACCTCGTACCATAGAACCTATAAGCAATAACGACGCAATTGATTGGTTACGAATGCTTTGCAAGACGGAAATTTCTCCTGAAATACCAGATTGCATCGTTGAAAAAATTGTGGTGAACGAACAAGGCGGTTACATCATCGGCATTCACGTTCCGAATAGCCACAAAGCTCCGCACATGAGCGGCGACAAACGATTCTACAAACGTTCCGACGTGAAGACAATGCTTCTCGAGGAATACGAGATTCGTGATTTGTACACAAAAGGCAAACGCCCTGAAATAGAATTATTTAGTGTGACAAACACAGGCGGAATTCCGATTATGGCAGGAGGCAAGTTCCAGAAAATCAACTTCTATCCTCGCTTTTTGGTGAAAAACACGGGCAATAGCGTCGAACGATTCTATAAGATTGAATTGTCGGTTCCGTCCGCCATCAACAACCCGAATTTCAACACAATGTCGGAAAATTTCTCTCGTTTCGAAGACGGAAACACCATCTATAGTTTTTCGGGAAAGACTATTTTGTTCCAAGGCGAGATTGCTTCGGTTGTAGAGCCGAATTTTGTGGTTGACGAGCAATCATATAAAACGTTCGAGGACGGAGAAATTACACTTCGTGTATTCTTTTCATCGGGCGTGCAAGCCAAGAGTTTCCACTGCAAGGAATTACTGCTTTACCGAAACAAACAAATCGAGTACAAGGATTTTTCGGCGGTGGCAATAATGGCGGGAAAATAGTTGACTTTGGGCTAGGTACCACTATTGCACAATACCGTTGTCCTTCAAGAATTTGATTAAATCCGTTCCCATTTTATCTTGTTGTGCCGCACAAGGATGCCAATCAGCACCTGTTCCTGCAACTGTCTTGAAATCAAAACGATAGAATGGGTGCGATTCTGAATTGTAATCAGATTGTATTGCATTTAAAATCGCCTTTACCTTCGTTAATCCCGCACCATTCATCATACAACCCGTCAACAAGATGTATTTTGAATTCGGATAATGCGAGATAACCGTATTTAGGAAATTCCGAAACGCTGTCTCAAAATCTTCCTCGCTGAACGTATCCATATTCCATACATCATTTGTTCCAAGATTAATAAACACCACATCAGGGGTGTATTGAGAAAAGTCCCACGTTGTGGAAGAACTCAACCACGATTTTTCATACACATCTGGCATAATTCCAAAATCGGCCTGATTCCCATAGTTTCTATATACGCCAATACCAGAGCGAGCCACGACCATACATTCTGCATTGAATTCCTTGGTAGTCTTGTACGCAAAGGAATGACAGAAATTCGACGTAGAATCGTTGAATGGCGACCTGTCGGTCACTTCGGTACCATATCCACACGTGATGGAATTGCCAATAAACTCAAATTTGACGGACTTCTCGGCTGGTTTCGTCAGTTCTGCATCGTCTTCAATGACAAATCCGTAGAATTTAGGATTTTTGTATAAGCCCTCGGAACAAAGCGTTACCCTCACCGTATGATTCCCATCTTCCAAGCCACGAGCAAGCCAAAACGTCGCCGGGTTTTGCTCCGAATTCGGCACTCGGTTATTCTTTTTGCTCGTACAAATCTTAAACGGCTCTTGGTCATCAACCTCAACCCAATAATATGCAGCTACTGGATTGAACTTTCCACTGATTGCCGTTCCCGTAAACTCTGTAGAGAACGACGTCCCCGGATATAAGTACTGTGCCGATTCGGAGTCAATAATAATACGACCTTCATGATGAATTTTTTCATCCGACACGCTTACAAGTTTTTGCGGGTTGGCATACACCGTAATCTTTATGGAATCCTTTATCTTGGAATCTGCATTGGCAATGGCATATATCCACGTCTTGCCAACCGAATGTGTGGTAATGACATTATCCTCAATCGTAGCAATCGATTCATCAAGCACGCTCCATTGAAACGACTTATCTTCGGCATCGTCGGGCAAAAGCGTTACGGAAACACCTTTAGTCTCACTTGAATAGGCACAAAATTCCTCAATATCGCAACCTATTGTTTCCACAACAACAGGTGCTGGCGTTTCCTCTGGAGAAGTTTGCTCTTCAGGTTGCACATTGTCAGTATCTTTGTTGCAACCAGTAAAACCAATAATTCCTAAAATAGTAAGTAGAAAAAAATGTTTCTTCATAAGACATATTGTTATAAAACCCAAAGTTACAAAATAATTTTCACTCTGTATAGACAATGTATTGTTATTTTATGCTCCACGATGAAAGCGAATATGTGCTTTCCCACGTGCAAAAAGAATCAGGCAAGAAACTGAAAAAATCAATATTGGTAAGTTTTTCAACGCTATCGACCGACATTGCGTAAGCCGAAAGTGGCTTATGCCCTGCATCGTTGTCAAACACAAAACCAATGGATTCGTAGGTGCCATCTTTTTCTTTCAATAAAACCTTGAAAAACTTATCGGGAACGGCTATTTTATTATAGCCAATCGTTTGATAATCAGCCGAAACAATAGGTCCGCAGGCAATGTAAATTGCCCCGAATTTTCGTGCCAAATCACGGATTTTTTCTTCCAAAATACGCCAATCGCCAGAATTCAATGCATGATTTTGTGGACAAACGTTCGACAAATAAAAACTCTCCTTCATGGCGATATAACTCCATTTCATATCGCCTGCCGGAGCCATGTGTCCTCTATCGTAACCAGAATTTTTGTAGTCATTTGCCGAAATCACGACACCCGATGCCTGCGGGTCGGGTTCGAAACCACCAGTACGAGGCACTTCGCCCAAAGTCTCCTGATCGGTAAGCTGATACGCAACCCAGTTGGGAATATGCAACATCTTGTTATAACTCACCGTGTATCCAGTATTTTCAATTATCTGACTTTCACGATTATCAAGAATGGTCGCAAGCTCTTTTTTTATATCGGATTTTTGTTGCACCGCAGTTGGTGCAGGATATGCCGCAAGAAAAAAAAGTGCTACTCCGAAAAATAGCACTTTTTTGTGAATCAGTCTTTTCTTGCTCTGATACATTAATCTCTGTTAAGTTTTGATAACAAACGGAGTATTTCCAAATACAACCACACCAATGTCATCATAAGTCCAAACGCGCAATACCATTCCATATATTCTGGTGCGCCACGTTCCACGCCATTTTCAACATTCTTGAAATCAAGAATGAAATTCAACGCGGCAACGACTATAATTACCAAGCTTATGCCAATGCCAAGAGGTCCCGAACTATGAAGAAATCCTACGCTTGAGCCAAAGAAACCCATAATGATGTCGATTAGGTACACAAGTGCGATTGCACCCGTGGCAGCAAACAAAATCATAGTGAATTTTTCGGTTGGCTGAATAATTCTGCTTTTGTACAAGTACAACATTACGAAGAAAACACCAATCGTAAGCATAATCGCATTAAACACAATGCCGCTTCCAGCACCAGTTTCGGGGTCAACCATCGACATTTCATAGAAAGCCGAAATTGCACCCAAAACGAGTCCTTCGCAAATGGCATAAATTACACCTGTCACTTTTGCTTTTTCAGGTTTGAAAATGGTGATGAACGAAAAGATTGTTCCCACAATAAGTCCGCCCATCATAATAGGGGTAACCATCGCATTGCCGGCAAACGCCATTTTCCACGTCAAAGTTGCCGCAACAAGTATGATAGCCAACAATGTAAGCGTCTTGTTGACCGTTCCTTTGATTGTCATTGTGTTTCCGTAAGTAAAATCCAAATTGTTGATTACTCTGTCGGAAAACGCTGGGTTTGAAGTTTTTTCTAACATAATTTTCAATTTAACAGTATTCTAATGTTTGTACCAATTCTTGTAATTGTAACTCAAATTTTTCCTCTTTATTATGTGCACAAATATATTTAGTTTTTTCGATTATTGCATCTTTTAAATCTTTACGACGAAATGCAAGTTCCTGAAATGCCTTCTCTATTGACTGAAATACGAAATAATCGGTTGTGCACACGTCTTTTTCAAAGGAAATGAGAATGTCGTGTAGGTCATTTTCATCGCCAAAGCGCTGTTGCATTGTCAGACGGGCAATGGTAAGATAGCCAGCCATTTTCTCAAAATTCGAATTGCGTCGAATCCAGTTTTTTGCTAACGACAAAGCATTGTCGCGCTTTGAAAACAGATTCATTACCGCTATTTCGACCATTTCATTATTGGTGCAACCTGCAAGATATTCCTCTATTTTTTCATCGGAAATTTGTTCGAAATCGGCAACCATAAACGAAAGCAACTTTGCCTCGCGGAAATTCTCCTTCCACAGTTGGTCTGCCAACTCTTGATTTCGCCCTATTTTATTTGCAAAATTCAGCAGAAGCAACGACGAAACGCCGTAATTCATATTATAATTCAATCCGCTGTTACGGATTTTTTCCGCAATTTCGCCATCTTGATGATGACGAATAAAGGTGAGTGCTTTTGCCAAATCAGTCGCCATAATTAAAATTTTATCCCAACTACCAAAATGTCGTCGATTTGTTTTTCGGAACCTTTCCACGTATCAAGTTGTTTTGAAAGATTGATGAATTGTTCCGACATATCCAAATTCTGCATATTGTGAATCATTTCAATGAAGCGTCGCGACGAGAAACGTTCGTTGCTGTTGCTACCAAACTGGTCGATATATCCGTCGCTAAACAGATAAATGCTCGTTCCTTTCGTCACGGAAATCGTTTTTTCCTCAAAAAAGATTTTCTTATTCTGCTTAACTGCGTGCATTCCACCAATCGAGAAAAGCGATGTGGCAATCAAATCGGTTTTTCCGTCTTGTTCCACAATCATTTTTTGACCGGCTCCGGCAAAAGTCAGTTCCGACGTGTTTTTATCGTAGCGAATCAGCGAAACGTTCATTCCGTCCTCCTGCGTGTCCTTGTCCTCGTTTTGGCGAAGATTTATAATAACCTCACGGTCAAGCACGTTCAATATCTCCGCCGGACTTGTCACATGCTGCTCGTTAATAATCTGATTTAGTAACGTGTTGCCAATCATCGACATACAAGCGCCTGGCACGCCGTGACCAGTACAATCGACTACGGCAAAGAATATCGAATCGCCGACAGTCGAAAGCCAATAAAAATCGCCACTCACCAAATCCTTTGGCAGATAGAAAATGAAATTCTGTGGAAACTGTTTCGCAATTTCCTCATCGGGTGGAAGAATGGCTTTTTGTATATGTTTGGCATACATCAGACTGTCAAGAATCTGCGTGTTTTTTTTCTCCAAAGTATCGTTCGCAATTTTTATATCCTCGTATGCCGATTCTACTTCTAATTGTTTTTGTTTCAAATCATTAAGTGCCTTTTTCTTTTGAGAATACTGTCGGTACAAAAGAATAGAGAAAATTATGATACCCAACAAGATACATGCGAGAATACTCAGATAGGTTCGTGTTTGGGATTGTTTCAACTCTTCCTCGTGAAGTTTGAGTTGCTGGTTTTCGTTGATTTGTTCCAACATTTTTATGTCGGCTTCGAATTCCAATTCGGTGATTCGTTCTTTGTTCTTATCGTTTTCCAACGACTGCGAAAGGGTTACATATTGCTCGTAATAGTCCAACGCCTTGGCATTGTTGCCTTGCTGTTTCATCAACGAATAGAGCGAATAAACGACATCGCAAATCAAAGATTTTTCCTCGCACTGTTTTGCCAAATTCAGCGCTTCCTGATAATAGGTTTCGGCACTCGTTGCGTCGATATTGGGAGCCACTTGGGCAAGTTTCCCCTGATTATACGTAGTGTACGCCTTGCCAAGAAGATTGTCGGCATAAAACAATTTTGCCGTGTTGTACAAATCCTTGGCTGTCTGATAATTACCCATTTCTTTATTCAGATTGCCCTGAAAAGTGTAGATTCGGGCTGTATTCAGCGAGTCGCCAATTTCCTGATAGGTTTGCGATGCTTTGGCATAATATGTTGTCGCATGTTTGCACAAATCCTTATTTTTCGCAACGATACAAGTGTCACGATAAACCATTCCCAAGCGTTCATACGTGCTTGCTATCGCTTTTTTGCTTCCTATCATCTGATTGATTTCCAGCGCATTTTCATAAAAACGGATGGATTCCCTATATTTTTTCTGATTCTTATACAATCCACCTATTGCGTTCAAAATCAATGCCTGTGCCTCCTTGTTGTCGGTTTGGTTACGTAATTCAAGGGCTTGGCCATAGTATTTGATGGCTTCCTTGAAATTATCCAAGTCGCGGTGCACGGTTCCTATGTTGAACAACGTGGCGGCAATGTCGTTCTTATCGCCCAACGATTTACGGAGTTCAAGCGATTTTGTGTAATACTCCTGCGCCTTGTCGTACACCTTCAGTCGAAAATAAAAATTTCCGATACCGTTCAACGTATATGCCTCGCCAACTTTGTCGCCTTCCTGTGCCTGAATATCGGCGGCAGACATAAGATAGGAGAGGGCGTCGGCATATTTGTGCATACCTACATATGCCGAACTTATGTTATTGTACAAATCAGCAGAGGAATGAGGCGCATCACCGTATTTTCGCTCTTCGAGGGCTGTTTCATAATTATGTATCGCATCGTCGTACTTTCCCATCTGCATATATACGTTTCCTATGTTCTTGTAACAATCGGAAACGGCAAGACGGTTGCCTAATACTTGTTGTAAACGCAATGCTTGATTATGATAGTAAAGTGAAGAATCATACACGCTTAAATCCTTGTAAACTTTGCCAATGTTGTCAAGAATTATTGCGGTTTGTTCATTGGTTTCACTCGTTTTTAATGCCTTGTTCATATAAAACATTGCCGAATCGAACGAACTGGTGCGATAATGCAAAACACCGAGCGTAAAATACGAATCGGAAAGCATTGCGGCACTATTGGTAAACGTTGAATAATAAAACGCCTTCTGAGCCGTTTCAAATGCTTTTTGTGGCGATGAGTTCAAATAATTCTCCGCCAGCGTGTGTAACGTGTGGATTTTCTCGTTGCCTTTCGCTTCTTTTACCCGTATCTCCAAACTGTCAATCGTGGCATTTTGCCCCCAAACCATTGTCGATACGAGGAGAACGAGAATTGAAGATATATATTGTCGTTTCATATTTTTAAACACAAAATCGTTTCTGATTTGGGGTAAAAGTACGCATTTTGCTGAATAATTCCCCAAAGGATAGAAAAAGTTTTGGGTGGAGTGTGTTGATTTTGTGATTACTTATATAATAATGTATTAGTAAGTTTAGTATTGAAAAATATTTTTAGAAAACGAACAATCTTTGAATTTTGTAGGTTGAGAATAATAAAATGTTTTTCTTTGCAACAAAAAAATGATATGACCTGTTTAATTAATTTGCAAGATATGGAATTCTACGCCTATCACGGTTGTTTTGAGGCGGAGAAGAAAGTTGGCAATCGCTTTATTGTTAACGCGTGGCTGGAATATGATTCGACGAAAGCAGCGAGTACCGATAATATTAAGGATGCATTGAATTATCAGACAGCATACGAGGTCATAGCCGAGCAAATGAGCAAGGCGTCTTCTTTGTTGGAGAATGTGTGTCAACGAATTATAGATGCTTTGTTTGAGAAATTTCCTGAACAACTAACCGTTGCGCAAGTTGATGTGGCAAAAATGGCGCCTCCTATGGGTGGCAAGATGCGTTCAGTCACTGTTACGTTGCGTCGTGAAAAAGACGAAGAAGATGCCTCTGTTTTGTCTGAAGAAGAGACTTCGGCAAGTATTCAGGCAACCATGTTTTCTATCCCTTCTTGTTAACTTTTTTCGTCTTAGGGGTAAAAATACGCAGAATTTTGGGTTAAAAGGTCTTATAATTTGTTGACAAACACCTCAAAGATCGCTCGTTTTCCCTTTGAAATAAAATTTTAATCTATTGATAATCAATGGTTAAGAAAAAATATTTAAAAAAAGTTTCAAGAAGTTTTGTTAAATAAAAAACTATTTGCACATTTGCAACCCCGAAAGACAAGAACGCTCCTCCACGTGAGGGTGTGAGTCAGAAAGGGAAAGTACATTGATATAATGGGAAAGCACCTTACTAATTGATTAGTAAGAAAATTTGGGTAAAGTTTTATTTTGAGCGATTAATCTGCGAACAAAGAGATTAATAAAAAGATTAACAACAACGAAGAGTTTGATCCTGGCTCAGGATGAACGCTAGCGGCAGGCTTAACACATGCAAGTCGAGGGGCAGCGAGATGTAGCAATACATTGTCGGCGACCGGCAGACGGGTGCGTAACGCGTATGCAACCTACCCACCACAGGGGTATAGCCCGGCGAAAGCCGGAATAATCCCCCATGGTTCCAACTCACCGCATGATGAGTTGGATAAACCCGCGAGGGGGTGATGGATGGGCATGCGTGGCATTAGGCAGTTGGCGGGGTAACGGCCCACCAAACCGACGATGCCTAGGGGTCCTGAGAGGGAGGT
>JAEEQV010000066.1:0-10014 GCA_016285445.1 Bacteroidales bacterium | reverse complement strand
CATTCGCCTTCAGGAGACCATTCAGGAGAAGCAATTATCCAGTTATAAATTGCCGATGCCTGAGCACCATTGCCAAAATTCCAAAAACCACCGTCAAACTCCCAGAAATTCACATCGCTCACATTTCGTTGATACGAAACTTCCAACACGTTCGACATTCTTAGACCAATTGTTCTATGTTGTGCCATTGCACCCAAAGAACATACACTAATCAATAAACTTGCGATAATTAATTTTTTCATTTTACGTATTATTATTTTTTATGATTATCATTACTATAAGGGATAACACTTGAATTTCTTGATTTTCCTTTCTTTGTCAAGCTATTCTTGCTCTGACCACGAGAATGTTTATTATCCTTCTTAACACATCCGAAGACTATATTGCAGCCCATTCTCACACCAACGGAACGAGTATTTGCAGGGAACAAAGCCGCACCCAGCAAATTATCAGAAACAAGATACCATTGGAAACAACCAGGATGTACAGTAAACCCTAAACCCAAGTTGTTGAAGTTGCCATCCAAGTAAGAATAACTGATGGTAGCAGCCGTAAATTTAAACGGCTTGAAATTTGCCGACAACGTTATTGACGGGCGAACTGAATGTGGCAGGAGTTCAAATTTTGCCAACGCTCCCAATGAAGCCCGTTTTGCGAACTTATACTTTGCACCCAAATAGAACTTCGTAGGCAGCCACGTTCTATAATCGCCTTCGGTATAGGTTATCTCATTAAAATTGCCGACAATGGAATCCAGATTTACAACATTCTCAAAGTTTCCTGCATCCAAATCATTCACTTTCACACCCTCGAAACGCATAGAATCTTCATCATATAAAGAAAAACTCGCTGCATTACGTTTCCAGTCAATAAAGCCTAAATCTTCAATGCTGAAATAGCATGACAATGAACTATTTATATCACTTGCAAAACCCCAATCCATAGCAAATCCGTAACTACCCGTTGACACGCCATATTGTTTTATCAAACTGCCAACCGACTGATCGTCAAAGCTCTGCATTGAAATGTCCTCAACATATCCTTCTTCGTCCAATTTTACTTCAAGCGGAACATTGGTGCTAACCGTATATTCCGATTCCACACGCATATAGTTCGTCTTTTCTGCCGTTGTCAGCACCAAATGCGACGACTTGGTATGCACATCGGCAACACCAACTAACATTTTTGCACGGAAACCTAACGAGAATTTCTTTGAAAATTCACGTTTATACCCAATGGCAAATTGGTGAAAATCCATAACATTGACACCCAAGCCTGTAAAATCGGCTTCTCTCACAACGTCATTACCTTTTGCAGCAAATTCTATCAACGAACGAGGTAATCCAAAATTAAAGAACATACGTTCCGACAAGTCAAACGAAACATACGATTTTTCGCCAGCCTTGAATCCAAAATTCAAGAAATCCAATTGCAATTCCGTACTGAAATTATTTACCTTACGCAACTTTTTCAGGAAATCGTCAAAATTTGCCGTCGGATGCAATGGTGTAATCAACGAATCGGAATACTCGCCTTCGCCGTGAAATATTACGTCGTTGTAATCAATTGGTATATTGAGCGAAAACATCATTGACGGTGGCAATTGCCCAAACAAGGGTATCAACAAACCGCCAATATGAAATTTACAATCGGGAGATTGTGCAGGATTTATCCACGATGATTGTGGAAGTCTATCCATAAAATACATCGTATTATCGACCTGTGCTGAAACTTGAAATACAAGCAGCAGAGAAAATACTATTGCAGATAACGTCTTTTTCATCACTTACTTGTATAAATAAATTTACAATCAGCTGCCATATTAAATTTCAGCCCATAATATGAATAGAATATCACCGGATTTCCTCCGTGATTTTCGGTTTCCAAGAATACTTCCAGACGCAACTTGTTGGCTTTTTTGAAATTTTTCAACAAATCGCTATCCTTTTCCAACGTTACTTCCGACTCCGTATGTTTTTTCTCGTTACGTGCAACCTTACCCATTCCCGTTGTTTTGGCCGATTCCAAAACAATAAATGGCAGCGTACCCAAAACCGGTTGTGCGGCAGTCGTGTCCATCAACGATATTTTCAGATTTGCGTCAATTGGGAATTGATGTTCTGTATTAATGTACAAGCGAACACGTTCGAGACACGACAAATCATCCAAGTCAGAGAGATCAAGATTTACGTCTTCTTGCAACACAAAATTCTTTGCCGACAAATTTAACGGCAGTTCTATCGAAACACCTAATTTAGCTTCCCCCTTATTCGATGCACTATTAAATATAGGTTGTCCTTCTGGTACATCGGAATTTACCGAAAGTGAGCCTGAATATTGAATTGTTTTCGGCATCATACTTACAAAATCCACGATATTCGACGTATTCTTGTTGATGAGAATTGACGTTTGCGTTGCCAAGCCTCGCTTCACAGAATCCGTTGACGGTGCCGAAACACGCCACTTGTTAGGATGCCCACTAAACAAGTCAACGGTATTTCCTTTATCGTCTTTTCCTACAAGATTCAATGACAAGTCGCCACCTATACCGACTGGATTTCTAAAATTGATACTAACTTTGGGATCATACAATTTAATCGATTCTACACTCATAAAATCACCCAAATATTCCGACAAGTCAAAATCCAACTGGTCGGTGAAAATATCCTGGTCAAAACGTCCCAAATCCCCTTCGAGATATGCGAAATAAATACTATCGGTGTTCGTTACTTGCACACGGATATATTGTTTTGGACCAAATTCAAGCATTCCACCCGTTGTATGAACTTTATAGCCGATAACAACAGGCAACGAATTGTATGGTTGCTCTGGATTCGTCGTCAAATCAATATCGCAATTGTCAAGAAGCCAATCATCAGAATATAACGGCTTCTCATTCGTCATTGCCGCATACTTACGAATAGGAGAATGACCGACAGAATCTACCGTGGGGAACTCTGCGATAAATTCGGTTGCAATTCCCATTGTCGATTCTATTTCGTAATGAAATGCACCTTTGGAAACCAACACACGCGTAAGTTTTCTATTCATATCCTCGTCTTTCACCGTGATATATTTCGTAAGTTCCGTACTTAACTCCTGTTCTGGAACGTACGCCTTACCTGAGATGGCCACAAGGTTTTCCATCTTTAACGTCAACAACATCCCCTCTTTACTCCAGTCCAAAACTTGAACGCCATTAGCCTGTCCAATTTTTAGATTCTTAAAACTAAAGTAAAAATCACTATTCAAATACGAGGAATCAGCATAAAACGATTCGGTTCGAGGGTTCCCTTTCGTTATCCAACTTGGGAATCCTGAGTAATCAAATGTACCAAATTCAACCCACTCATTATCTTTGTTATAAGACCCCAAAACTACCTCACACGAAAATTCTAAACCAGTTTGATTTGTACAAGTCAAAGAAATTTTTCCCGATTGAAGAAGAATGTATTCAAATACATCCTTAATATTAATTTCCGTTCCAACATGTTCTTCAAAGTAAGCTTGCATTGACGCTGGTATATCGCCAACAGGATAACGAAATTCTTTAATGGCATGTTTTTCACCTACGTTTACAGAATTTGGATTAGTCGTGATTGCATTATAATACTCTAAATAATCATCTGATGAAAAGTTTTTTTGAATCAATTCTTGAAGTGTGACATATCCCATCGGGAACGACACATCTTGAATAGAGACTGGTTTCAAATACACTGTCGTATCATATGGATCAATAATAGGAAGATGAAGCACATCAATAACACGAGCTGTATCAATTACATAACTAAACTGAATCACCTTATCTTCATCGTTGTCGCCATAGCCCAACGTTTTTTCACTAATAAATTCCAACGTATCGGGACGTTCCTTAGCTAAATTGGCAAGCGTCATATCAGCAGTAGCAATAGGTAACGCCAACGAAGGATTCCACTCTATCTGGTCGGAAAACTTTTCTTTCAATTCAAAGTTGTCCTTGACACAAGAGGTAAACGCCAACGAAGTAGCAATAAGCAATGCCGTTAGTGTTTGTAATTGTTTTCCACGCATGTTTATTTCCATTAAGAATCTTAATCGTTTACAAATATATAAAAAATACCAATAACGCATAATTATAGAGAAAAAGTAATTATTTAATTCCGCCATGATGTATGTAGGGGAAAAATAAAAAAAGCCTAAATCATTGTTACTATTGCTTTCTCACTCCTTTTTTCCCCATTCAGACGCATTTTTTTTAAAAGATTTTTTCAAAGTTGTGTAAATTCTAAAAAAAGAATTATATTTGCCGACCCTAAAATATAAATGAGATGAATCTATTAGACGAAGTAAAGAACGAGGTTATCGAGAAGAAAGAATGGCCTGATTTTAAGAGTGGAGATACTATTACTGTACATTATAAAATTAAGGAAGGTGATAAGGAACGTATCCAACAATTCCGTGGAATAGTTCTTCAAAGAAGAAACGAAGGTAGTGTAGAAACATTTACCGTGAGAAAAATGTCTGGTAATGTTGGTGTAGAAAGAATTATCCCTGTTAATTCTCCTATGATTGACAAAATCGAAGTGAATAAAAAAGGAAAAGTTCGTCGTGCTCGCATTTTCTACTTGCGTGATTTGACAGGTAAGAAAGCACGTATCAAAGAAAAACGTGTATAGTGATACCATAATTATAAGGAGAGCCGATTCTTATGAGTCGGCTCTTTTTTTATATGTATATATCCTGTGATATTTTCCGAAAAAAGTTATATTTGCAGATATAAACAAAAATGTATGAATTTATTACAAGGAAAAACTGCTGTAATTACAGGTGCTAATCGAGGCATTGGAAAGGCAATCGCCCTTATGTTTGCTTCGCACGGATGCAATGTCGCATTCACCGATTTGGAACGCAATGACGCAATGATTGCTACGGAAACGGAAATAGCACAAACAGGCGTGAAAGTGAAGGGATACGCCTCGAACGCGGCTCAGGTTGAGTCGGCACAAGAGGTTGTGAAACAGATAATTGAAGATTTTGGCACAATTGATATTCTTGTCAATAATGCGGGAATAACCAAGGATAATGCATTGAAACGTATGACCGAGGAGCAATGGGACGCTGTCATCAATGTGAATCTCAAATCGGTATTTGCAATGACCAAGGCTGTGCAACCATATATGTGGAAACAAGGCTCGGGAAGCATTATCAGCGTGAGTTCGGTGGTTGGCATTTCGGGCAATGTGAGTCAGGCCAACTATTCGGCTTCAAAAGCGGGAATAATTGGTTTCACGAAATCGATTGCCCGTGAGTTTGGCGTTCGCAATATCCGCTGTAACGCGGTTGCTCCGGGATTTATTATGACAGATATGACTGCCCAGTTGCCAGAACATATTTTGGAAGAATGGAAGACTCGCATTCCTTTGCATAGGGCAGGAACGGTGCAAGAAGTAGCCAATGTGTGCGTATTCCTGGCATCGGAACTTTCAAGTTATGTAACGGGGCAGGTTATCCCTATTTGTGGCGGATTACAAATTTAAAACATATAATTATGAGAGAACAAACAGAAGAAATAGCAGAAAGAATTATTGCCGCGCGCAATGCGTGTGGTCTTTCGGCAGAAGAGGCAGCTAAAAAGCTAAACATCAATAAGTTTGAATATCAAGATTATGAATCTGGGAAAATTGATATTCCTGTTAGTTCTATCTTGAAAATTGCAAATTTGTACAATGTCGATGTAAAACTTTTGTTGACGGGCGAAGATCCTAAGGAAATGAATTATACCGTTACCCGTAAGGGCGAAGGTGTGAGCGTGCAACGTCACAAACGCTATAAATATCAAGCACTTGCGTCTGATTTTATTGGCAAAAAGGCTAATTTCTTCGTGGTGACTGCCGATGCAAGCGACGAAAATGTACAGTTCAGTTCGCACGAAGGTCAGGAATTTTTGTTTGTTTTGGAAGGCACTATGGAAGTGTATTTCAAGAACGAAAAAATCATTATGCGCGAAGGCGACAGCGTATTCTTCAACTCATCGATCTCGCACGCAATCAGAACTGTTGACGGCGCTCGGGCAAAATTCTTGTCGGTGCTTGTATAAGGTCAACGTATGATTTATAGGGCTGTCAATTTGATTTGACGGCCTTTTTTTATTCGAGTATTTTGAATTTGTGTACTTTTGTAAAAAAAGAATGACATATTATGAAATTTGAATTTACAGCAGAACGTATAGCCCAGGCACTCAACGGAGTGGTTGACGGTGATAAGGATGCAAAGATTGTGAGAGTTTCAAAGATTGAAGAGGGACGCGAAGGTTCCATCACCTTTTTGGCGAATCCGAAATATACTCCCTATATTTATACGACAAATGCCACGGCTATCGTGTGTAGCAAGACATTTCAGCCAGAACAGCCGATTTCTTCGACGCTGATTCGTGTTGACGACCCATATTCTTCGTTTACGAAACTTTTGGTTTTCTACGAAAAGGAAAAACAGGCAAAGAATTTGAAAGGCATTTCTCGCAAAGCCCGCATTCATCGTAAGGCGAAAATCGGTAAAGGCGTGTATATTGGTGATTTTGTGTCGGTTGGCGAATTTGCCGAAATTGGTGACGGTTGCAAGATTTATCCCAATGTTACTATTTATCCGTTTGCAAAAATTGGTAAGAACTGTTTGATTCACGCTGGCGCTATCGTGTTGAACGACTGTGAGAGAGGCGATAACTGTATTTTGCAGCCAGGTTCAGTAGTCGGTGGCGACGGATTTGGATTTGCTCCGCTTGAAGACGGAAGTTATATGAAGATTCCACAAACGGGAAATGTTATCTTGAAAGAAAACGTTGAGATTGGTACTAATGCCACGATTGACCGTGCTACGATGGGTTCCACCATTATTGAAAAAGGTACGAAAATCGACAATCTTATTCAAATCGGTCACAACTGTGTGATTGGCTCCGACTGCGTAATAGCAGGACAATCGGGTGTTGCAGGTTCTACCAAGATGGGTAATAATTGTATGATTGGCGGTCAGACGGGTATTGCCGGACATTTGCACGTAGGAAATGGCGTACAATGTGGCGGCAAATCTGGTATTTTTGCTGACGTACCTGATAACGCAAAACTGATGGGCGCTCCGGCATTCGAAGGTCACGAGTTTAAACGCTCATACGTTTATTTCCGCAATCTTCCTAAAGTTATGAAAGAAATGAACGACTTGAAAAAACAAGTTGCAGAGTTACAGGCACTATTGGAGAAAAAGTAATCGGATATGGCAAAATTACCTCTTGGCAACCCTGAGAAATTTAAGTTTTCTCATTTCTACCTCCGAAACTTCTGGTTTTTGTTGTGGTTTAAGTTGTGGTACAAGGATATTACCATTATTGGTAAAGAACATCTTGACCGAAAAACGCCCACGATTCTTGCCATAAATCACCAAAATACGGCAATGGACCCATTGGTATTGTGCGGAACGATTTTTCGGCAAATTACGTGGTTGGCTCGTGCCGATTTGTATAAGAAGAAATTTCTTCTTCCTATTCTTCATGCGTTTAAGATTCTTCCTATTTTCCGTCAGCGTGACGGCATAAAAAGTCTTGAAAATAACGACATTGTTTTTGAAAAAGTCGTTGAGGTTATTTCTGCCAGAAAATTGGTGGGGCTTTTCCCTGAAGGAACGCACTGGGGCTTCCGTCGTTTGCGTCAGACTCGTAAGGGAATTCCTAAAATTGTGATTTTGGCGGAAACGAAGAATAACTACGATATGGATATCAATATCAATCCTGTCGGGATTTACTACGACGATTATGTTTCCATTCGTTCCAATTTGTTCGTGAAGATTGGCGAACCGATTCCAATGCGCCAGTTCATTGCGTCAATGCAAGAAACACCGCAAGTAGCAGAGAATGAGATTCGTTTAGCAATTGAGGATGGTATGCGTAACGTGATGATTGACATTCCTCAAATGGACGACACCTATTATACGGTTGACAATCTTCGTCGTATTTGTAGAAGCGTAACGGCGGAAAAATTTGCGTGTCAAGGCAATAAGCTCACTCGTGATTACAGCGCCGACAAGAAGACGGTTGAGATATTGGAACAAAAAGAAAACGAATCTGCCGGCTTCCTGGCTTCTCTCAGCGATAAAGTTGAAGCATATGTGCAGTTATTGAAAAGAACTGACTATTCGATAGACTTGGCTGATAAAAATGGCGCTGATGCATTCCAAGTTATCTGGAATTGTATGAAAATCGTTGCATTGTTCCCGTTTTTTATATGCGGTGCCGTGCTTTGGAGTGGTATTTATTTGCTTACGAAGAAGTTGGGAAATACGCTTACAAAAGATGTACAATTCAAAAATTCCATAATGTTTGTCACAAGTCTTGTTATGTCGAGTTTGTGGTATAAAATTCTGGCAGTTCTTTGGATTATTTTTGTCCCGCTACCTTGGTGGACAGTATTTTTCTTCTTGTTTTTCTTATACGTGGTTTGGTGCGTGTTTATCGATTATCCACGATTGGCAAAACGCACTTGGCGCGAGATCTCGTTTAACTGCGGTCTTGTTTCAAAGAAACCGCAGATAATGGATATTTGTAATAAGCGAGACGAGATAAAGGGAATTTTCACATCGATGATAAAATAGAGGCAATAGCACATTGCCCCTATCCAATGGGTACAAGGTAAAAAAAATGAAAATAAACGTATAAAAACAAGGTTTTTCAGTTACCTTTACCCCCGCAAATTTAGTATGCACGTAATAGGATATATCAATGGGAAAAACATTATTTGAAAAGATTTGGGACGCTCACGTGGTGCAGGTTATTCCTGACGGACCTACACAGTTGTATATCGACCGTCTGTACGCCCACGAGGTGACTTCTCCTCAGGCATTCGACACACTTCGTGACAAAGGAATCAAGGTGTTCCGTCCTGAACAAGTGGTGGCTATGCCCGACCACAATACGCCTTCCGACCAACAGGAAGTGATTAACGACCCTGTAGGTCGCAAACAAGTGGAAACATTGGCAAAAAACTGTGCCGAATTCGGCATCAAGCATTTCGCTATGGGAACAAAAGATAACGGAATCATTCACGTTGTCGGTCCAGAAAAAGCATTGTCGCTTCCGGGTATGACAATCGTTTGTGGTGACTCGCACACATCTACCCACGGTGCCGTTGGTGCCCTTGCAATGGGTATCGGTACAAGCGAGGTTGCCGAAGTGCTTGCAAGTCAATGTATTTTGCAAGGGAAACCGAAATCAATGAGAATCAACATTGAAGGCACATTGCAAAAAGGCGTGACGGCAAAGGATATCGCGTTGTACATTATGGCTCAGATGACAACCTCGGGCGCAACTGGCTACGTGGTTGAATATGCGGGCTCTACAATCCGTAATCTTTCTATGGAAGGTCGTCTTACGTTGTCGAACCTTTCAATTGAAATGGGTTCGCGTGCGGGAATTATCGCACCCGACGAAACAACGTTCAAATACTTGCAAGGACGCGAATATGCTCCTAAAGGTGCTGAATGGGATAAGGCTGTTGCATATTGGAAAACGCTTAAAACCGACGACGATGCTGTGTTCGACAAGGAAGTAACCTATCGTGCCGAAGACATTAAGCCACGTATTACTTACGGTACAAACCCTGGCGCTGGTATCGCGATTGACGAGACAGTTCCGACGCTTGACGGCTTGAGCGATGCTGAAAAAGCACAATTGACGGCCCAACTTGACTATATGCAGTTTAAACCAGGACAAAAATTGGAAGGTACGCCTGTAGATTATTGTTTCTTGGGTGCATGTACCAATGGTCGTATTGAGGATTTCCGCGCATTCGCTTCGATTGTAAAAGGAAAGAAAAAAGCTCCTCATGTTGTTGCTTGGCTCGTCCCAGGTTCTTGGTTGGTTCGCAAGCAAATCATTGACGAAGGAATTGACAAGATTTTGGAAGAAGCAGGCTTCGAACTTCGTTTGCCGTCGTGTTCATCGTGTTTGGCAATGAACCCCGACAAAGTTCCTGCAGGAAAACTTTCAATCTCTAC
>JAEEQV010000065.1:0-10018 GCA_016285445.1 Bacteroidales bacterium | reverse complement strand
ACCAGCATTGCCGCCTCTTCAATCTTCAAATCCTTTGGCTCCTTGCTAAAATACACGTTCGATGCCATTTTTATGCCGTTTGCGTTGTGCAAGAAGTCGAATTTGTTCAAATACAACGTAATGATTTCATTTTTTGTATATGCTTTTTCCAACTTGATTGCGATAACCCACTCACGCAATTTTCTGAGGACCAAGTCAATCTTGCTGTCTAATTGTTCGCGAGGGAAGAGCAATTTTGCCAACTGTTGCGAAATGGTACTACCACCACCCGAATTTTTGTTTCCACCCAAAACCGTCTTAACAGCCACACGGAGAAGACCACGGTAATCAACGCCAGAATGTTCGTAGAAACGTGCGTCTTCGGTCGAAACGAGAGCATCGACCAAATATGGTGGCAAATCGTCGTATGCGCATTCTATACGGTTTTCCTTGAAGAATGTACCCATTGTCACACCATCGGACGAAATGATGTTGGTGGCAAGTTTCGTCTTCGGGTTTTCAAGTTCCTCGATAGTCGGCATAAAACCTAACTTACCAGACGAAATGAGTGAAAAAAGAATAATTGCGAAAAGAATGGGAAGCAGACAGCAACACCATATTATTATGTATAGTTTTTTGTGTGATTTACCACTATTTGAAACTTCTTGCATACGTATTAAATTTGTTTTCAAATTTATTGAATATCCGTAATGTAGGAAACTCTTTTTCGATTTTTTTTTTCAAAAGGGTTGTTTGTAATTGTTTTTTTTAATTTTGCAAAATCTTAAATAGACGAGAAGCGGAATGACAGAAAATTTGGTAATAGTAGAGTCTCCGGCAAAAGCCAAGACCATTGAAAAGTTCTTAGGCAAGGATTTTACGGTGATGTCAAGCTACGGACATATTCGTGATTTGGAGAAAAAAGGGTTGGGAATCGATGTTGAAAAATCATTTTCGCCTATGTACGAAATCTCTCCCGACAAGAAAAAGTTGGTTGCCGAGTTGCGAAAAGCAGTTAAAGAAACGAAAAACGTTTGGCTTGCATCCGATGAGGACCGTGAGGGAGAAGCCATTGCATGGCATTTGGCAGAAGTGCTGAAATTACCTGTGAAATCAACGAAACGTATTGTATTTCACGAAATTACAAAAGACGCTATTGTTGAGTCATTGAAAAAACCTCGCACTATTGATTTGAAATTGGTTGACGCTCAACAAGCTCGTCGTGTGCTCGACCGCTTGGTGGGTTTTGAACTGTCACCCGTGCTTTGGAAAAAGGTTAAGCCGCAATTGTCGGCTGGTCGCGTTCAGTCGGTTGCCGTAAGAATTATTGTAGAACGGGAACGTGAGATAAATGCCTTCAAATCGGAATCTTCATACAAGGTTGTTGCTGATTTTGTGGCAGAACAAGGAGGAAAAAAATATGCATTTTCGGCAGAATTGTCGAAGCGTTTTGATAAAAAAGAACAAGCCGAGGCGTTTTTGGAAACGGCAAAATCGGCATCGTTCGTCGTTTCGGGTTGCGAGCAGAAACCTATGACTCGTCGTCCTGCTCCTCCGTTTACCACATCGACCTTGCAACAGGAAGCCAGCCGCAAATTCTATTTCCCTGTGGCAAAAACAATGCAAATTGCTCAACAATTATATGAATCGGGGTTTATCACCTATATGAGAACCGATTCGGTGAATTTGTCGTCGTTGGCAGTCAATACGGCAAAGAAATTCGTTGTTGAGAATTTTGGTGAGAAATATTCGAAAGTCCGTAAATATTCAACTACGTCGAAAGGGGCGCAGGAAGCTCACGAGGCAATTCGTCCTACATATATCGAAAACGAGATTGTTTCGTCGAATGCCGACGAACAACGTTTGTATGAATTGATTCGTAAACGTACCATTGCTTCGCAAATGGTTGATGCTCAATTGGAAAGCACCACGCTTACCATTACGAGCAAGGATTTGAAAGATGCCGTTTTCACAGCAAAAGGTGAGGTGATTACTTTTGACGGTTTCTTAAAAATGTATATGGAATCGGTTGACGATGATGCTACGGAAGAAAGCAGTGTTGTGTTGCCTTCGTTGAAAGTTGGTTCGTCGGTTGCTCCGCAAAAAATCACGGCAACGGAACGTTTTACGCAACATCCGCCACGCTATACAGAAGCAACGTTGGTGAAGAAATTGGAAGAATTGGGCATTGGTCGTCCTTCAACGTATGCTCCGACAATTTCAACGATTCAGAAGCGTGGATATGTTGAAAAAATTGACAGATCGGGCAAAAAACGCCAAGTCAACAAATTGGAACTGAAGGGTGGAAAAATCACGGCTTCCAAGACTTCAGAAAACTTCGACACAGAAAAGAACAAATTGTGCCCGACCGATATTGGTATGGTCGTGAACGATTTCTTGATGAAATATTTCAAGGGCATCATGGACTACAATTTTACCGCTTCGGTGGAAGAGGAGTTTGACGAAATTGCTCTGGGAAAACTTGGTTGGGTTGAAATGCTTTCAAAATTCTACGGACCATTCCATTCCAAGGTGGAAGACACGATGGAAACATCGGAACGTGGCAATGGAGAACGTGTTTTAGGTATTGACCCCGAAACAGGCCGCCAAGTTTCTGTACGTATCGGCCGTTTTGGTTCTATGGTGCAGTTGGGCAAGCAAGATGACAAGGAAAAACCTATTTACGTGGCTCTTGACAAGTCTCATCAGATAGAAACGGTGACATTGGAAGATGCCTTGTCGTTGTTGAAACAAGGAAACGAAGGTCGCTTGTTGGGCGTTCACCCGACGACGGGAAAAAATATCTATATCCGAAATGGACGTTTTAGCCAATATCTGCAAATGGGCGAGACCGACGATCCCGACAAGAAGAGCGTGACATTGCTCAAAGGTCAGGACCCTGCTACAATGACGTTGCAAGAAGCACTGACATTGTTGGTTTTGCCTCGCGAAGTGGGCGTTTTCGAGGGCGAAAAGGTTACTGCCAATATTGGTCGTTTCGGACCGTTCCTGGCTCACAAGGGTAAATTCATCTCGTTGAAGAAAAACGACCCAGACGTGTTCTCTGTTACAATTGAAGAAGCAGAGAAAATCATCATCCGTAAACGTGAAACTGACGAAAAACGGAGCATCAAGGATTTTCCTGAAGATGCAAACGTGAAGGTGATGTTGGACCGTTGGGGACATCCGTGCGTGTTCTACAAGAAAAAATATTTTAGAATTGCGAAGAATGTGAAGCCCGAAACCTTGACATTGCAGCAATGCTATGAAATTGCCGAGGTGAAAAAGACGAAATAATGACACTTTCTGATTGTTGTATTCCGGTTGGCTCGTTTCCCGTAAATAATATGGGTATTCAGCCTGTGTTTTCGTATGACGATGCCGAATTGCAGAAAGCCGACGCGTTTTTGTTGGGATATGTGGAAGATAGAAATTCCACGGTGTCGTGTGGCGAAGAAAGCGTGAATGCCATCAGAGAAAAACTATATTCCCTACATGGATTATCTAAATCTTTGAATGTTATTGATTTAGGAACGTGTAAGCGAGGCGATACGGTGCAACAATCCTATGAAATGTTGCAATATGTGGTTGAGCGAATTGCATTGTATCAGAAACCGATTGTGATTATTGGCGGTACGCAAGAAAGCGTGTGCAGCATTGCTTCGGCGAGTTTCCGTGGCGTGGCGTTTCCCGCAATGTGTTTCATTGATGCAAAAATCGATTGGAACAACGAAGATGATTTTTCAAGCGAAAATTATTTGAAAAAATTATGTGAGGATAATCCCCGTATGCGTGTGCTACATGTGGGCGGACAAGAATATCTTTCCTCGCGTGACGCACTTTCGTGGTTCTCGAAAAATTATTTCTATGCGATGCGTTTGGGAGAGTGCAATGCCGACATTACCAAGGCGGAACCATTGATTCGCGACGCACAATTGATTTCGTTCGATATGAATGTGGTGCGTTATTCTGATAGTCCTGCAGGCCAAAATGTAAACGGACTTTATTCGGAATATGCCTGCCAGTGTGCGTGGAATGCGGGTTATTCGCCAAGAATGAACACGTTTATGTTGTCGGAGTTTGATGTGAATAAAGATGTTGACGGCATTTCCACACAATTGGCTGCACAAATTATCTGGCACGTGTTTGACGGTATTTCGCAAGGCAAACATGAAAGTTGCGATTTCTTCGACGGTACGTATGAGATTCTACATCTGAAACACGCTATGATACCTCAAGATATTACGTTTTACACCTCAAAAGTGTCAAAGACGGTTTGGATGGAAGTTCCTATAGGAACAAATAACAGTAAAAGCCGTTATATCCCTTGTTCGCCAGCAGACTACGAACAATGCGTGACGGGATATATTCCCGACGTATGGATGACGGAATTGCATAGATTGCGGGAATTATTCGGTTAAATTTTTTCGAACAACTTTTATGATTATAGTAGAGACGTAGCGCGCTACGTCTCTACCCTATTTATTTCACTACCACTTTGAACAGTTCATCGCCCACTTTCACCACATACACACCATCGAGTTTAACAGAAACTTCGAGATATTCTTGTTTTTGCGAGTTCGCAAGTTTGTGACCATTGATGTCAAAGATTGTGGTTTCTAAGCAAGCAGGATTGTTCACGTAGATTGTGTGACCAATTGCATAAACCTCGGCATTCGATTTCACCACGTTTTGTATTGCGACGTAGTTTTCAACTTCGGCGATGTTAGATAATGCAATCACGAACGGTCCCGATTCTGCTTTGAGGAACTGCGTTTTAGGATTGATTACCTCTGGCAGTTTTACGCCGACGTAATATGAAATCACATTGCTGATTGCCGTATCGACGGTGTATGACGTGAAATTTGCCGAAAGCGTAGCCAAGGTGTCGACAAGGATTTTGCCGTTCTCCTTATGCTTGCACATCACGATAAACGACTCATAATCAATGCCTTCGTATGCGTTCCATATCAAGTTCGTCTGGTTCTTGTTTTCCTCGGTGTCGGCACCGGCAACCTTTGCTATGTGCATTGTCGTGTGATATTCGCTCATCGCGGTTTCCTCGCCACAGACGTCTGTCGCGGAGATTTTGTATCGCCACGGCTGAATGTTCGGATCAGCCTCCTCGTCTTCGTAAACGCTTAGTTCCGAATATGGTACAGTCGCCAATGCTTCAAACACGTCTTTTCTTTCCGATTCACGATAAATCGTGTAGAAATCAATCAAGTCGGTGTTTTCCTTCAACCAGACAACCAAGTTCTTGCCCGTCTGTTCGCTTACGGTCACGAGGGCAATCTCAGGCTGTTTCAACGGAATCGACGGAACGGTTACGTCCAATGTTGCCGTACAATTGTTCTCGTCTGTTACGACCAACGTGTAATCGCCCGCATTTACGTTCAGAAGATTCTTGGATGAACGACCATTGTTCCAATGGTAGATAAGATTGTCGTCGCCACTGATGATTACCGCACCACTCTTTTCGTTGCAGGCGGTAGAAATGACATTTGAGACAGTAACGACAGGTGCAGTTGGCTCTACCAACGTGTAACTGTCGATGATCTGGCAACCTGTCTCGGTGTTGGTTATTACGACGGAGTAGTCGCCTTTCGCAAGACTTGCGACGTTTTGCGTCGTCGCCTCGTTGCTCCATGCAAATGTAGCGCTTTCGGCACCCGTCAAGACTATCGAGATTGAGCCGTCGGCGTTCTCGCAGGTAGGATTCTTTATCGTTGCCTTCATCGTCATTTCTACTGGCTCAGTGACGGTGTAGGTTTTGTTGTAAACACAATCTTCGTTATCGGTTATTACGACGGAATAGTTGCCGGCAACTATGTTGCGGATTGTATCTTCCACCGAGGTTTCGTTTTCCCATTTCGTCGTGTATGGCTCTGCAGCGTTCGTCACCTTCAGGGCGATTTCGCCGTCACTTTCGCCAAAGCATGAAACGTTCGTGATTGTTTCCTCAACCAGGATGTTGCAAGCCAAGACAACATTTGCAGTCGCCTTTACCGAGTTCTTCTCGCCGTTCGGCAGGGTCGCCGTAACCGTGATTTCAGCCTCGCCCTCGTATTCATATACCGTTAGGAACAGCTTGTCCTCGCTCACCGTGGCTGCTACCACGTTCGGAGCGGAACTTGTCGCAGAATAGATTACGTCGCTACCTTCGGTAGTGACGAAAAGGTCGATAAGGTCGATTGGGGCAGATTCGCGCTCGGTCTTCAATGTCGGGATTTCAAGCGTGCCTGCTATCTGTACTTTCTCTTTTTCCTTAAAGTTTGCCGTAAGTGTCGTGTCCTTCGTCACAACGAGCTGGATTCTTGCGTCTGTCAGAGTGTTGTCATTCCAGCCGACGAACTCGTAACCCTCGTTGGCGATTGCCTTCAAGGTCGCTGTCGATTTGTATTCATAGTAGTCTTCGCCCGTGACGGTTCCCATAACTTTGTCGTAATCAGCGGACACTTTGTATTCGTTGACAGTCCATTTTGCGTAGAACGTCTTGTCGCCCGTCTCTGACGGAAGAACAGATGCCACCGAACCGCCTATGTATGACGAGTTGGTGTACCAGCCAGCGAATGTATAGCCATCCTTGGTCACATCGGTCGGAAGAGTTGCGCCTGTGCCGTAGGTATAATTTTCTATGTTTTCTGAGTTTATCGTACCTTCATTAGTTACGAGGATCACGTTATATGAATTCACAATCCAGTTTGCATAGAACGTCTTGTCGCCCAAGTCGGTTGAAAGGATAGACAAAACGGATTCGCCAGAACAATCCTCGTCGATGTACCATCCGTCGAACATGTAACCAGTCTTTACTACATCACTTGGAAGAACAACTGTTGTTCCATAAACATAGTTCTTTACATTACCCGAATTTATCGTGCCTTCATTCATTACGAAAGTTATGTTATATGTATTTACACTCCATTTTGCCCAAAATTGTTTATTTCCAATTTCTGTTGATGGGATGGATGTGATTGATGAGCCAATACAAGACGCATTGTCGTACCAGCCACCAAACGTGTAACCAGTTTTGCCGATTTGTTCCTCGGTCGGAAGTTTAACTTCGCTACCGAATGTGTAAGCCGTCACGTTGCCCGATGAGATAATTCCGTCGTTCGTATGCAATGTAACCGAGTATGCTGATTTTGACCATCCTGCATAGAACGTCTTGTTGCCCGTCTCTGTCGATGAAATAATGCTTACAACGTCGCCCTTACACTCCTCGTCAGAATACCAACCAGTGAACGTGTAGCCGTCCTTCGTCACATCGGTTGGAAGAATTGCCGTAACACCGTAGGTGTATCCGTTAATATTTCCGCTGTTGATTGTTCCGTCGTTGGTTTCAAAATTCACCGTATATGTATTTGCAGTCCATTTTGCCCAGAAGTTACGGTCACCGACCTCGTTCGAGGCGATTGCAGTTACTTTACCACCGTCGTAGCTTGAATTGTCGTACCAACCTTGGAACTCATAACCAGTCTTCGTGATGTCGGTAGGTAAAGTTGCACCTTTACCATAGGTGTATGATGAAATTGTTCCGTTGTTGATTGTTCCGTTATTTGTTTGAAGTGTCACGGTATAAGTACGAGGAGTCCATCCCGCATAGAAGGTCTTGTCGCCCGTGCTACCCTTGCTGATTTGAGTAACAGCCGTGCCACTACATTCCGCATTGTCGAACCAGCCGTCGAATTTATGACCAACTTTCGTTACATCCTGTGGAAGTATTGCTAGCGTTCCATACGTGTATATTGTCAAATTTCCACTATTTATGATTCCCTCATTGACATTCAAGGTTACGTCGTAAGACTGAACATCCCATTTTGCCCAAAACTCCTTGTTACCAGTCTCGGTTGCTTCCACCTTCGTGAACTCGGTGCCGACAAGGTTCGAGTTATTGTACCAGCCACCGAAGTCGTATCCTTCGCGAGTTGGAGTTGCCAAGACTATCTCATCTCCATATTTATAATTGGAAACAGGAGTTACTGCAAATTCACCTTCATTAGCATTATAGGTAATAGTGTAGTTAATGGTATCCCATTTTGCCCAAAACTCTTTGTCGTCGGTTGCATTTGAAGCAATTGACAGAACAGAAGAACCAGAACAAGATGAGTTATCGTACCAGCCACCGAACGTGTAGCCAGTCTTAGTAATGTCGGTTGGCAAGGTTGCACCCACACCATAAGTATAAGACGCTATATTGCCTGAATTGATAGTTCCTCCGTTGGCATTTAACGTTACGTCGTATGAGTTAACATTCCATTTTGCGTAGAATGTTTTGTCACCAAAATCAGTGGTTGCAATTTCCTCTATTGCCACGCCATCGTAGTTAGAATTCATATACCAGCCTACGAATGTATAACCAGTGCGAGAAATTTCGCTACTATCTGGCAATGTAGCACCAACACCATACGTGTATTCGCTTACGTTATTGGTATTTGTACCGCCGTTTACCTGCAAGTTTACGCTATAGGTGTTTGCTTCCCATTTTGCACCCAAATATTTATCTCCCAAATCTGTAGGATAGATTGCTGTTGTTGCCGTTCCACCCGCATTATTTGCAAACGAGGTAACAACGCCACTAATGGCATCCAGTTCTCCTTTCATTGCCAGAGCAGTTTCTTCTGGTACTTGTGTAAGAACAGCTACCGGTGCGGATTCCACCAAAGTCTTAGCCTGTGTCAAACCTAATCCAGTATAATTTTTTACAATTTTTATAACAGAAAGTTTACTACTTCCATACGACTCTAATATAAGATCACATACGGTATTTCCACCTGATAAAACCATATTTTCCAGAGAAACAATGGCATCACACGTCTCCGCTTGCTTCTGAAATTCAAGTGCTTTGGTAACTGTCATTGATAAATGTACTGGAAGATTATCATACCAACTATAAACAGAATCTCTCGCTTGAATAAGTGAATATCCAAAAACACTTTGCACAGCTTTAATAAATGGGATTGTCTTTTGACAAGACACCAAAACCGCATCGCACGATTGAATAGTAAACCAGCCTTGGAACGTGTAACCAGTGCGTGTTACATTGTTTGGTAACATAGTGTAGGTTCCATATGTATAGTTTGTAACATCACCCACATTTATTTTTCCACCATCGGGATTCAAAGACACTGTATATTCATTAGCCGACCATTTAGCATAGAATACTTTGTCTCCATAATCTGAAGAAGTAATTTCAGTTATCTCACTCCCTGTCAAATTTGAGTTATTGAACCAGCCCTTGAATGTATAACCTTGACGAGTTGGTGTAGGTAATGTTACCGTATTTCCATAATAGTATGTAGTCTCCGGAGCACCTGCAATTTCACCATCATTGGCATTATATATTATGTCGTAAGGTATTGCCGTCCATTTTGCATAAAAAGATTTGTTACCATATTCTGTAGAACTTATGGATGTTACTGGATATCCAGAAAAAGACGGATTTGAGTACCATCCATCAAATGTATAACCTGTACGGCTTACATCAGCAGGCAACATTGTACCATATCCATAGGTATAAAGTTGTACATTTCCATTGTTGATAGTACCACCATCAAGTGAATACGTTATAGTGTAATTATTTGCTAACCATTTTGCATAAAAACTCTTAGGTTGTGTTTCGGTAAGTGGAACTTCAGTGAATGGATTACTTGTATAGTTTGAGTTATCATACCAACCATCAAATGTACAACCATCTTTTTGCACATTTGTTGGTAACAAAGCTTGTTCTGTTTCTACATAAAACGTAATAATATTGTCGATAGTCGTACCACCGTTAAGATTTATTGAAACAGTGTGGCAGTCCTTTACTTGCGCCAATATGGCAGACTCTTCGCCAAAACATTTCAAATATGGGAAATAGTAATATTTCTTCATATTCTTGATTTCTGCTGGACGAATAGCCCAATAATCAGAACTAAATTCATTTGGTAATGTTCCAGATATTAATTGCTCTGTTGTCTTCCCTTCTCCTTTATTTCGCTCATCTTCATCAGCTATAGCTTTATAAGCACAACTATCTGAATTATAATAATTATAA
>JAEEQV010000064.1:0-10025 GCA_016285445.1 Bacteroidales bacterium | reverse complement strand
GATCTTTTATAGACTCTATTGAGTATGTAGGATAGCGATTCTTGAATTTCTCTATTGTTTCGGGGCTGTCGGTTACAATACCTTTTATGCGGTATCCCCAAAGAGAGTTGTTTTCAATTTTATTGATAAATCCGCCGATATGTTTGTCACCAATGATAAGGATATTGTTGGTGTATTTCCCTTTACCTCTTTGAATCTTTGCGTAATGATACACGCTTATGATGAAGATGTAAAGAAATACCAGATCTATGCCGAGGAACCAAAAAAGGAAGGTTCTGTTTATGTCGAGTTTTAAGAGGTAAATGAGGAAGATAAGTCCTAATGTACCACAAATGAAAACAATGATATATCTAAATAGAATGTACGAGAAAGGATTGATTCTGAATACTTTAGAAATATCAAGCCTTTTGAGCAAGAAAGGCCATAAAAAGCAGAGGCAAATAAGGAGGACTTTATAGTCCTGAGGAAGCATTACGGTGTCAAATAACGCGTAATAAAATCCAAAGAAAATTAATACACTCAGTATTAATTGTATGATTGTCAATCCAGTATTAAATATTGACTTTGAGGTTGACATTTTGTTGCGTTTAGATAAAAAAAGCGGAGACACAATTATCTCCGCTTTTATTGAATTGGGTTATATTATTTAGAAATAACACGAGCCATTTCACAAACTTTGTTTGAATATCCCCATTCGTTGTCGTACCAAGAAACAACTTTAACGAAAGTAGGATCCAATTGGATACCAGCTTTAGCGTCGAAGATAGAAGTACGAGCATCGTTACGGAAGTCAGTTGAAACAACTGCATCTTCAGTGTAACCAAGGATACCTTTCAATTCGCCTTCTGAAGCAGCCTTCATAGCAGCGCAGATTTCATCGTAAGTACATTCTTTGTTCAATTCAACAGTCAAGTCAACTACAGAAACGTCAGATGCAGGAATACGCATTGACATACCAGTCAATTTACCGTTCAATTCAGGAAGAACTTTACCTACTGCCTTAGCAGCACCAGTTGATGAAGGGATGATGTTTTCAAGAATACCACGACCACCTCTCCAGTCTTTCTTAGAAGGACCGTCAACAGTTTTTTGAGTTGCAGTTGCAGCGTGAACTGTAGTCATCAAACCTCTCTTGATACCGAATTTGTCGTTCAATACTTTAGAGATAGGAGCCAAACAGTTTGTTGTACAAGATGCGTTAGAGATGATTGTTTGACCAGCATAAGTCTTGTCGTTTACACCATACACGAACATTGGAGTTGCGTCTTTTGAAGGTGCAGACATGATAACTTTCTTAGCACCAGCTTTGATGTGTGCTTCAGCAAGTTCTGCTGTTAAGAAGAAACCTGTAGATTCAACAACTACATCTACGCCAAGAGCACCCCAAGTGATGTTTGCAGGGTCTTTTTCTGCGAAGATTTGGATTTTGTTACCATCAACGATCATGAAGTTACCTTCAACTTTGATGTCGTGGTTGAATTGACCATGTACTGAGTCATATTTTAGCATGTAAGCTAAATAGTCAGCATCCAAAAGGTCGTTGATACCTACTACTTGAATGTCCTTGCCGAAGTTCTCTACAGCAGCGCGGAACACCATACGGCCGATACGTCCGAAACCGTTAATACCAAGTTTAATTGCCATAATAAATAAATTTATAAATTATTGTTAAAAACTTTTTTGACGGCGACAAATTTACATTAAAATTAGAGAAATCAAAATAATTGTTTTAGTTTATTTTTGATAAAATGAATCAAATTTTCTTTTAGCGTTACAAAAGCGTTGTGTGAGAAAGAAAAATAACTTTTTGAATCGTCTCAAAAGACTTTAAACGGTAACTTTTCTTCGGTAATTCTTAACTTTTAATATATTTGCGTGATAAAATATACTTTGCCAATGTGCAAATACATTTTATTTTGCTGAATATCAACAATAAACAGTAAATAACGATGGAAACATATATAAATCCCGATAAAAAAGATTGGGAAACGATTTTGAAACGTCCGTTGCTCGAAAATGCCGAGCTTGAACCGATAGTAGCTGGAATTTTGGCAAATGTGAAGGAAAACGGCGACAAGGCTGTGCTTGAATATTGCCGCAAGTTCGACAACCCAGAAATCCAGAATCTGAAAGTGTCACAACAAGAAATCTGCGTTGCAGAATCGCTTGTGTCCGACAATCTCAAAGCAGCCATAAAGGTTGCCATTTCCAATATCACAAGATTCCACGAACGTCAGGAGGAGATTCCTTCGGTTACGGAAACGATGTTTGGCGTAAAATGCTGGCGTAAAAGCGTTGGTATTGAAAAGGTCGGACTATACATTCCTGGTGGCTCAGCTCCTCTATTTTCAACTATTCTGATGCTTGCCATTCCTGCTAAAATTGCTGGTTGTAAGGAAATAATCCTTTGTACTCCCGAAGGAAAAACTGGCTCAATCCATCCTGCTATATTGTATGCGGCAAAACAAGCAGGCGTGACGCAGATATTCAAGGTCGGTGGGGCTCAGGCAATAGCAGCTATGGCTTACGGAACGGAAACGATACCTCAAGTATATAAAATCTTTGGGCCTGGCAACCAGTTCGTCATGAAGGCAAAAATGATGGTGAGCATGCAGGGCGTAGCAATCGACATGCCGGCAGGTCCGTCGGAGGTGATGATTGTTGCTGACGAAACGGCAAATCCAGATTTCATAGCCTCGGATTTTCTCTCGCAATGTGAACACGGGAAAGATAGTCAAGCTATTTTGCTTACTACATCAAAAAGAATTGCAGATGAAACAAAAGTGGCTATTGAAAGACAGAAAGCCCAACTGAAACGAAACGAAATAGTGGAGATTTCGGTGAAAAACAGTAAAATAATCGTATTTGACTCGGTGAACGACCTTGTGGAAATGATGAACGAATATGCCCCGGAACATCTGATTCTTTCGGTTGACAATGCGTTTGAATTCAGCAAAAAGGTTGTGAATGCCGGTTCTGTATTTTTGGGCAACTATTCTCCCGAAAGTGCCGGTGACTATGCCTCGGGAACAAATCATACATTGCCAACCAACGGATATGCAAAGGCTTACAGTGGTGTTTCGCTTGATAGTTTTGTTCGTAAAATTACATTCCAAGAAATTATTCCCCAAGGACTTACAACCCTTGGACCGACAATAGAGACTATGGCTGAGGCAGAAATGCTTGATGCTCACAAAAATGCTGTTTCGGTACGATTGGCAGCATTAAAATAGAATTTCTATATAATGAACATTCTTGCACAACATATTGTAAAAAAATTCGCGGGCGTTACGGCTCTTGACGATGTTACCATAGAAATTCCTTCGGGAAAGATATTTGGTTTGTTGGGTCCGAACGGGGCGGGAAAGACGACGTTCATCCGTATTCTTAACCAAATTATTCAACCTACGTCGGGTACCATTACAATTGACGGGAAACCGTTGAATCTTTCCGATGTGGAACGTATGGGCTATTTGCCCGAAGAACGTGGATTGTACAGAAAAATGCGTGTCGCCGAACAAATTTTATATTTTGCTTCGCTGAAAGGGATGGACGAAGCGGCTGCAAAACAGGAATTGGAGGCGTGGTTTGAACGCTTGGAAATTGGAAATTGGCGAAACAAGCGTGTGGAGGAATTGTCAAAAGGTATGCAACAAAAGGTGCAATTTATCGCGACAGTGCTTCATAAACCGTCGTTGCTCATACTCGACGAACCGTTTAGTGGTTTTGACCCACTGAATGCACAAATCATTAAACAGGAAATTCTTCGTCTGAAAGAAAATGGAACGACCATCATTCTTTCCACGCATAACATGGAATCGGTCGAAGAATTGTGCGACAACATTGCGTTGATTTATAAATCGAAGAACATATTGAACGGGAATCTGTCGGTAATAAAACAATCGTATGCAAATAATCGCTATAAGATTGAATTTTCGGGCTATTACGACAAATTACTGACAACACTTACTCCGTCAATAAAAATTCTCGGTCACGAAGTTGAAGGCAATAGAACGATTGTGAATATTGAGGTTTTGCAAGATATTCCGACAAACGAGGTTCTTCAATTTATGATGAAGTCGGGAAACGTATTGTCGTTCCAACCGATTATACCAAGTATGAATGAAATTTTCATTCAGGTAGTGCAACAACAAAATCAGGAATAAATGGGAAAAACTGCCAAAATATTCAAACGTGAATTTTCATCAAGGGTACGGAATAAGTCGTTCATTATTATGACATTACTTGGCCCGTTGCTTTTGGCGAGCATTCTCATTGTTCCTATGCTTATTGAGAAATATGAGCAAAAACGTGAAAAGCGTGTCGCTATTATCGATGAATCGAATTTGTTGGGACAAACGCTTCGTGATTTCGATACATATAAATTCACCGTCGTCGTGAATGCCACGGTTGACGAGATGAGCGAGACATTTGCCACGTCGGGTTTCGATGCAGTTTTGTTCATTCCCAACAATATCTATAGTTCCAATTCTGTGATTTTGTATTCCAACGTGTGGGTTGACGAGGCGTTGAAAGCATACGTCGGCTATGCGTTGCGAAGGGATTTGGAATATATGGCATTGATGCACGAAAATGTTTCACCCGAAACTATTGGTAAGGTTTCCACACCCGTATTTGTAGGCGTTAAGAAATGGAATGCCAAAGGCGAAACAGTTGAGACTGAAGCAACTATGGAAAAAAAGAACATCGTAGCTACGGCGTTTACCTCTCTTATATTGATTTTTATCCTGCTATACGGTATCATTGTTTTGCGAGGTGTGATTGAGGAAAAGACGAGTAGGGTAGTTGAGGTGATAGTTTCTTCGGTGAAACCCGTGCAATTTATGGCGGGGAAAATTCTGGGAATTGGCTGTGTAGGCTTATTGCAATTTGTTTTGTGGGTTGTTTTGACCTTTGGTTTGGTCGTAGGGGCGCAGTTCTTGTTGTTCCCCGAACCGTATGTTCCCACGCAGTTGCCCGAAATGGCTGAAACATTGGGAACTGGCGCACTCGCAACGCAAAAAGTCGTTACGCCGGAGGCAACGTCAATGGATTATGCCATCAATTTGTTTCAAACGTTGGAGGGTGTCAATTGGATAGTAATGCTGGGTGCATTCCTTATTTTCTTTGTGTTCGGCTATCTTTTGTATGCGGCAATTTTTGCAGGAATCGGAGCTATCTCCGACCAAGATACTGAGACTCAGCAATTTGTGATTCCAGTCACGGTACCGTTGTACATCCCGTTCTTCTTGTTGCCACTCATCATTGCCGACCCGAATGGTTCATTGTCATTTTGGTTGTCGCAAATTCCGTTTACCTCGCCAATCGCCATGATGGCTCGTTTGCCGTTTGGTGTTCCGTATTGGCAATTGACGTTGTCAATCGTGCTGCTTGTACTTATGTGCGTGATTTTATTACGTTTGTCGGCAAAAATGTATCGTTCGGGAATGTTGTTGTATGGTCAGAAATTCTCCTTGAAATCAATGTTTATGGCATTGCGGACGGCAGAAACATCTGACGAAAAATAAATTGGCATAATACTTGGAATAAGAAAAGAAAAATTTACGGCTATGAAACGTTTGACAGTATTTTTAGGATTAGTTTTAAGTTGTGCGATTGCAGCAATCGGCCAACAAACGAAGAGCCCATATTCGGCAGGAGAGAATTTGAAATTCAGCTTGTATTATGGTATTATGGACGGAGGTGAAGCTGTCATTTCATTGGATAAGACGAAATCGGGTGAATATCACGCAAAGGCGACGGCAAAGACCGTTGGTATGGTTCGTTGGTTCCTTGATATGAACGACGTGTACGAAAGCTATTTTGACGAGAAGACTTGCAAACCGTCGAAATCGATTCGTAACATAAAGGAAAACAGTTATAAATCGTATGATGAGGTAACGTTTAATCACACGAACAACACGTTGCACAGTAAGAAATATGGAACTGTGAATACTCCAAAAGATATATTCGACATTGTTTCAAGTTTGTATCTGATGCGTCGTAACGGATTCAGAAATATGAAGGTGAACGACACGTTGACCACCGAAATATATTTTGATAATGAACTTTACACGTTCCAAGTCATTTATAAGGGAAAAGAAAAAGTATCGACGAAAATGGGAACGTTCAACGCGCTCAAATTTCAGCCTGTTGTTGAGGTTGGTCGTGTATTCCGTCACGAGGACGATGTACGTTTCTGGGTAAGCGATGACGACAATCTACTGCCTTTGCGTGCTGAGTTTGAGGTGCTGATTGGCTCCATTAAATGTGATTTGCTGTCGTGCTCGGGCGTAAAATATCCGATGGCAAAAGTGAAATAGAGAAGGGGGAAATTTTTATTTCCCTCTGATTCTATTTATTTAAATGCAATCACTTCCAAGTCAAAAATAATCGTCTTTCGGGGAGGAATTCTTAGCCCTTTGTCGCCACGTTCGCCGGCGGCAAGTTTCGATTCAGCAATAATTGTCGCTTTCCCGCCTTTCTTCATATATTGAACGGCTTCCGACAAGCATGGCCATACATTCGGGTCGGAAACGGCAAATACCAACGGATTATTTTTCTGGTAGGTTGAATAAATCGGCTCACCATTGATATAGGTCGCCGTGTAATGAATTGCAACCTGTTTGTCTTTGGTAATCGTTGGTCCTTCGCCTTCGGCAGTCTCGATAAAGTAAAGTCCTGATTTCGTTGGCTTTATGCCAGGATAATTTTTCGTTAGAAAATCTTCCAAAAGATATTCTTCTTCATCTTTCATTTCCTGGTCTCTTTGAGCAATCTCCTTTTCCACGATTTCGGGAGAAAGGATTTTCTTTAGGCGAATCTCAAATCGAAGGAATTCTTCTTTCGAAACCTTCGACAATATGGCAGTTTGCCCAGCATTGAGGAAAAAGGTATATGCATTGATTTTGAAACTCATACTGTCGCCTTCGTGCATCATGGCAAGAGCGTCGTTGATAGTCGCTCCATGAGCAGTCGGCTGAAAAAAATCCATAATGAACTGTGACGTAATGTCTTGTGAGTTGAACAGCAACGAATCCTTATCGTTAAAATATTTTACGTCTAGATGTAACTTATTCCCGTCTTGTGGCAAAAGTTCAGAATCAGATTTGTCTCGATAAAGAAAAAATAATCCTCCATCGGTTTGCTCGTAGATTTCCTGTTTTTGTTGATTGCAACTGCAAAAAGCGAATATTCCAATGAAAAAGATAAGAAATCGTCTCATATTATCTATTCTTATACATTGATTCATAGTAGTTTGCGTAATCGCCCGAAACCACATTGTTCAACCATTCTTCGTTATCTAAATACCAGCGGACGGTTTTTTCAATGCCTTCCTCAAATTGCAGCGACGGTTCCCAACCCAGTTCTTTTTGCAGTTTTGTAGAATCGATTGCATAGCGTGCATCGTGACCAAGACGGTCGGTTACGTAAGTAATCAGGTTCATATCTTCGCCTTCGGCACGACCAAGCAATCGGTCAACTGTATTGATAACAACTTTGATTATGTCTATGTTTTTCCATTCGTTGAAACCACCAATGTTGTACGTCTCGGCAATTGTTCCCTTGTGGAAAATCAGATCGATTGCACGGGCGTGATCTTCAACAAAAAGCCAGTCGCGCACGTTTTCGCCCTTGCCATAGACAGGAAGCGGTTTCTTGTTCTTAATGTTATTGATAAACAACGGAATAAGTTTTTCTGGGAACTGATATGGTCCGTAATTGTTCGAGCAGTTTGTCACAATTGTCGGCATGCCGTATGTGTCGTGGAATGCACGGACAAAATGATCGGAGCCTGCCTTGCTTGCCGAATAGGGAGAGTGCGGTGTGTATTTCGTGGTTTCGTAGAAGAAATCCTCGCCATACGCCAAATGATGTTCCGACGACGATGCCGTTGTTGAAAATGGCGGTTTCACGCCTTCAGGGTGCGACATTTGCAGTGCACCGTATACTTCGTCGGTTGAAATGTGGTAGAAACGTTTTCCCTCATATTTTTCGGGCAGTGATTCCCAATATAATTTCGCCGCTTGTAACAACGAGAGCGTTCCCATTACGTTGGTCTTGGCAAACGTGAACGGGTCTTTTATGCTACGGTCAACGTGACTTTCGGCTGCAAGGTGGATAATGCCGTCAACGTGTTCGTCCTGCATCAGTTTGTAGAAAGCGTCGAAATCGCAAATATCCATTTTTACGAATTTGTAGTTCGGTTTGTTCTCAATGTCTTTCAGATTCGCCAAATTTCCTGCATAAGTCAGTTTGTCAAGATTGATAATCGTATATTCGGGATATTTGTTTACAAACAAACGAACGACGTGAGATCCTATGAATCCTGCTCCGCCGGTTATTACAATGGTACGTTTCATATTTTATTTTTTTTACAAAAATAGGAAGAAATATAAATATCATCCTTAATTCTTGATTCTTAATTTCTAAGTTGCTAACACAGTGAATGTTATATATGAAATATAAATTGCCACAAGTGCATATCCTTCCCATCGTTCAAGCGTTTGTTTTGTGGCAAGGAAAAACCACAGCAAGCCCGAGAGGGAAATCATACAAATGTAGTCGGTGAGAAATCCGATGTTTGTGTCGTGTATTGGAGTGATGGCTGCCGAAATTCCCACAACGCACAAAATGTTGAATATGGCACTTCCCACCACGTTCCCTATGGCCATGTCGGTTTGTCCTTTGCGAGCGGCCGCAACCGACGAGAATAATTCTGGCAACGACGTGCCGACTGCCACTATCGTCAATCCAATGATTCTGTCGCTTACGCCCAAAGCACGAGCAATGTTCGATGCACCTTCCACCAATTTGTCTGAACCATAAACCAATGCTGCAAATGATAAAATTATGACAATCAGAGCTTTCCATACTGCCATTGGTTCCTTTTCTTCTTCTTCAGGTTGTATGTCGGCAGGGTAGTTCTTGATTTCCCAAACGATAAAAGCGCATAAAAGCAGAAAACCGATGATTCCGGCTACGCGGCTGATTGTTCCCGACATTGCTATTCCCACGAATAATGCCGAGATAAACAGCAAAAACGGCATGTCAACTTTCAGTGTGAGTTTTTGTACGACGCATGCCCGAAAAATCGCCGCCGTACCAAGAATGAGGGCTATGTTTGCTATGTTTGAGCCGACCACATTTCCGAGTGCTATACCAGAACTGCCACCTAAAGCGGCTTGAATGCTCACCAGCAATTCGGGCGACGACGTTCCAAATCCAACAATCGTGAGTCCGATAACCATAGGCGAGAGGTTTGCCCGACGTGCTATGGCAACGGCTCCGTCAACTAAGAAATCGCCACCTTTTATAAGTAGAACGAACCCTATAAGAATATATAAAATGTCAAGCCACATTGTTTTAGCAAAAAAAAGAGGGTTGAAAAACCCTCTTTTCTGTTATTCAAATTGTTTGAATGTTTTCTTGATAATTTCGATACTATCGCGAAGTTGTTCCTCGTTGATTACAAGCGGAGGAGCAAAACGGATAATATGTTCGTGAGTTGGTTTTGCCAACAAACCGTTGTCGCGCAATGCCAAACAAAAATCCCATGCTTTCTTTCCGTTGTGTGGCTCGATTATTACAGCATTCAACAAACCTTTACCACGAACCAATTTCTTCATTGGGTGTTGGAAAGAATTCAATTCGTCACGGAAGATTTTTCCAAGACGTTCAGCGTTTTCAGCCAATTTTTCGTCTTTCAAAACAGAAAGAGCCGCAATAGCAACTTTTGCAGCAATTGGGTTTCCACCGTAAGTAGAGCCGTGTTCGCCCGGTTTAATGTTCAACATAATGTCGTCGTCAGCCAAAACAGCAGAAACTGGCAACATACCGCCACTGATTGCCTTACCCAAGATAAGAATGTCAGGACGAACGCCTTCGTGGTCGCAGCAAAGCATTTTACCCGTACGGGCCAAACCAGTCTGAACTTCGTCGGCAATGAAAAGTACGTTGTGTTTTTTACACAAATCGTAGCATTTTTTCAAATAACCGTCGTGAGGAACATATACACCAGCTTC